>NZ_LPVS01000044.1:0-56820 GCF_014843905.1 Mesorhizobium silamurunense
CGGCGGCCGCGGTCGCCGCCGGGCTCGTGCCGCTCGAGGTCGGCAGCGACGCCGGCGGCTCGATCCGCGTGCCGGCCCATCTGTGCGGCGTCTATGGCTTCAAGCCAACGCAGGCGACGGTGCCGATCACCGGCAGCTATGCCGATCCGCCCGACATGCCGCGCTCCTTCCGCCTCCTGTTCGACATTGGGCCTTTGGCCCGCGACGTCGACGACCTCATCCTTGCGCACCGCATCATCGCCGGCGCCGACGGCCTCGACACCGAAGTTCCGCCGGTGACGACGGACGAAGCGCCGGAGCCGCCGCTGGGTGCGCTCAGAGTGGCCTTCGCGCCCGAATTTCCGGGCGTGCCGACCGCGCGCGATATCGCCGACGCGATTGCTGGCTTTGTCGGCGCGATCGAGGTCGGCGGCGCGCGAGTGGGACAGGCCTTGCCTTCACATGATTTCGACGCCGAGCGGGCGCTGTTCTCCGATCTTATCACCTGGTACTCGCAGGCCTTCCGGCAGCCGCGCGAAGCCTCGCCCTCCTTGGCCGCCTATCTTGAGGCGCTCAACCGGCGCGACGAATTCATCTTCGCCTGGGAGCGCTTCTTCGACGACTGGGATGTGCTGATCTGCCCGGCGATGATGTGCACCGCCTTCCGCCACCGCGAGATGGGGGCGCCGATCCCCGTCGACGGCATCGAGACGCCCTACTGGAGTGCGCTCAGCCACGCCTGCCGCTTCAACCTGACCGGACATCCCGCAGCCGTCATTCCGATCGGCCTCGACCGCGAGGGCCTGCCGATCGCCGCCCAGCTCGTCGGCCGCCGCCATTCGGATATGAGGCTGCTGGCAGTCGCCAAGGCGCTGGCGCGACTTACCGACGGCTTCGTCAGACCGCCGGGATTGTGATCGGGTGGAAAGGGCTGCTGGAAGATGAAGGCTGACGCCTCCGGCTCACACATGCACGTCGCCGAACGACAGCTCGCCGTCGTCGGCGCGTATCAGGAAGGCGGCGGCAAGCATCGCGAGATAGAACACCACGACGCCGCAAACCACCACGACGCCGGGGATGGGACCCAGCGTCGCCACACGGAAGGTGTCGAGGAGCGAGGCGCCGAAGCCGATCGGCGAGCCTTCGCGCGACAGGCTGGGCGTGGTGATCTTCAGCACCCAGGCGAGCATCAGGATCGTGTACATGAAGACGTAGTTGCGGCGCAGCCGCCTGATCAGCGCCGCGCGCTGCGTGATGAGGAAGCGCGGCGAGCGCAGGCCTTCGCCGAGGATTGCCAGCCAGTTGGAGGCGAAATCCGGCTGCGGCGAAAAGATCTGTGCGAAGTAATAGCGCTCGAACTGGCGCACCCGCGCCCGGTAGACGTCGAAGAAGCGATAGCGTCGCGCCTCGATCCAGAGCAGCAGCGTGATCAGAAGCATGGCGAAGAGCAGCACGCCGTGATGGGCGGAAGGCGTCGACAGCGACACCGACAGCATCGCCGCCACCACGGTGATCGCCCAGTTGCTGGTGCGGTCGAGCCGGTCGCGCCAGCCGGCCATGCGCGCGATCTCTGCGCGGTGGAAATGCGACATGGTAGTAGCGAATTCGGAAGACGTCAGCTTCAGCGCGAACGCGTCAGACCCGCGCGGCGCCGCAGCCGCCTCGGCCGGCTTTATGGTCTGGACCTGCGACATCCCCTTGCCACGCGCCTCCCGCCGTGGCCGGCCGAAACGAACCGGCCACACCCCATGCGCTGTAACGTGCGGCCGGCAAAAATGTTCCCGCCTTTCAGGCGGATAAGTCAGGATGCGATGGGAGGCAGCGCCCGCTTTGAAGCCGCCGGAAACGGCACCACTTCGGCCTCGGGCCGGGCATATTGGGCGGTCGCGACCGCCTCGATCACAAGGTCGAGCGCCGCAAGCGCCGTGCGGCTGGTCTCGTCGTCGCCGCGAAGATAGTGGCAGGCCCTGTCGAGGTGCAGGTGGGCGGCGGCAAAGTCGCTTTTCATTAGCTTCTCCTTATTGCCCGCCTTGTCTCGACCATGCGCGAGTCGCTTTACCCAAACGCAAACATCCACAATCGCATTTGAATAGAATTGTGGGCAGTCTTTCGTCGCCCCGCAAAGCGCGGGAGAGCTGTCCGCGAAGCGGACGGAAAGGGGCCGTCATAGGGCGCTCCCCCTCTCCGTCTCGGCTTCGCCAAACCACCTCTGCCCCCACTATCGTAGGGGCAAGGAAACGAGGCCTGTCGTGCAACCGATGCATATGCCAAACCGTTATGCGCAGACTTAATCGAGGGGTGCAGAAATTGTCCTTCATGTCTAATCGGCGCTGGACGATCGCGCTGAGTGCGGCGGCGCTTGCGCTGATGCCGGCCGTCGCCTGGACCGCCGAGAAGAGCGGCATGTCCAGCGAAGGTATCTTCGTTCTCGAAGTCATCCTGCTGCTCGTCGTCGGCCGCGGCATCGGCGAATTGCTGGAGCGCCTCGGCCAGCCAGCGGTGATGGGGCAACTGATGGGCGGCATCCTGCTCGGGCCCTCGCTGCTCGGCTGGCTGTGGCCCGCAGCTGAGCGCGTGGTCTTTGCTGGCGATGCCGCGCAGAAGTCGATGATCAACGCCATCGCCCAGCTGGGCGTCTTGATGCTTTTGCTGCTGACGGGCATGGAAACGGATCTGAGGCTGGTGCGACGGGTCGGCCGCGCCTGCTTTTCCATCTCCGCCGCCGGCGTCGCCGTGCCGTTCGTGCTCGGCTTCGTGGCGGCGCAGTTCATGCCGGACACGCTGCTCGCCGCGGGCAGCGAGCGCGTCGTCGCCGGCCTGTTCCTCGGCACGGCGCTGTCGATCTCCTCGGTCAAGATCGTCGCCATGGTGGTGCGCGAGATGAACTTCATGCGCCGCGACCTCGGCCAGATCATCGTCTCCTCGGCCATTATCGAAGACACGATCGGCTGGGTGATCATCGCCATCACCATCGGCATCGCCACCCACGGCCGCATCGAGGCCGGCAGCTTGGCCTTCACGCTGGCCGGCGTCGCCCTCTTCATGGCCTTTTCCTTCACGCTCGGCCGCCGCATCGTCTTCGACGCCATCCGCTGGACCAACGACACCTTCCGGAGCGAATATGCGGTCGTCACCGTCATCCTCGCCATCATGGGCGCCATGGCGCTGATCACCGACCTGATCGGCGTGCACACGGTGCTCGGCGCCTTCGTCGCCGGCATATTGGTCGGCGAGTCGCCGATCCTGTCGCGTCACATCGAGGGGCAATTGCGCGGGGTGATCACTGCACTTTTCATGCCGGTGTTCTTCGGCGTGGCGGGGCTTTCGGCCGACCTCACCGTGCTCATGGACCCTCAGCTTGCGCTGCTCACCGTTGCATTGGTGGCGATCGCCAGCCTCGGCAAGTTCGGCGGCGCCTTCATCGGCGCGGAAGCAGCCGGCATGAGCCGCGCCGAGGGCATCGCGGTCGGCTGCGGCATGAACGCGCGCGGCTCGACCGAGGTCATCGTCGCCTCGATCGGCCTGTCGATCGGCGTGCTTTCGCACAACCTCTTCACCATGATCGTCACCATGGCCGTCATCACCACCTTGGCCATGCCGCCGACGCTGCGCTGGGCGCTCGGCCGGCTGCCGATGGGCGAGGCGGAGAAGAAAAGGCTGGAGCGAGAGGAGGTCGACCTGCGCGGCTTCATCACCAATCTGGAGCGGCTGCTGGTGGTGGTCGACGAGGGCGTCGTCGGCCGCTTCGCCGCCTACCTTGCCGGTGTCATAGGCGCCGGCAAGCCGACAACCATGCTTCATACAAGCGGCGAAAGCGAAGCCGAGCCCGGCGAGGCGGCGCATCTGGACGAGATCGAGAAGGGCGCCGAGGAGGGCCGCGAGGCGGCGAAGGAAGCCGACGAGGAGTCCGCGCATGAAGTCCCGCTCACGCGCCGCCGGCACGATGCTCCGCTCTCCGCGGAGGCGGTCGCCAAGGAGGCGCGCAAGGGCTACGGCATGCTGCTCATCGGCCTCGGCCGAGCGGTGACCCCGAAGGGCGGC
The DNA here is from genome assembly GCF_014843905.1 of Mesorhizobium silamurunense. Taxonomy (NCBI): domain Bacteria; kingdom Pseudomonadati; phylum Pseudomonadota; class Alphaproteobacteria; order Hyphomicrobiales; family Phyllobacteriaceae; genus Mesorhizobium; species Mesorhizobium silamurunense. The sequence continues at coordinate 4,021 of NZ_LPVS01000044.1, forward strand.
TTCTCGCGCCGGCTGAACGAGGTCGCGGGCGCCTTCGAGGGCCCTCTCTGTCTGGTGCTGAAGCCGGCCGGCGCCGGCCGGCAGATGCCGCGCCTTGGGCCGGGATCCGGCAAGATCCTGGTGCCGGTCAACGGCACAGCGAACGCGCGCCGCGGCGCGGAACTCGCGCTTTCCATCGCCTCTGTCACCGGCGCGCCGGTCAAGGTTCTCTATGTCGCGCGCCCCGGTCGCGACGAACCGCGCGACACCGTCTCGCATCGCCGCAGGGAGGCTGTGCTGAAGGACATTGTCGCGCTTGCCGACCGCTATGGCGTCGAGATCGAGACCGCCATCCGCAGCCGGGCTGCTGCGGCCGATGCCATTACCCGCCAGGCGGGCAGGAGCGCGGCTTTGATCGTCATGGGAGTGGCCCGGCGGCCGGGCGAGGAGCTCATCTTCGGCGAGACGACGAGCGGCGTGCTGCGGCGCTGCCCATGCCCCGTAGTGCTGATCTCCGACGCGCGGCTCCGCCGCGACGACGAGGGCAGGGAGGCGCTGCGTTCGGGAACGGGGTGACGGGTGATCTCCGCCTCGAGGGGGAGATACCAGCTTTCGCTTCAAATCGGTTATCCTCGCCGCCGGAGGAGGTGGCGATGAGCTTCAGTATTAAGCCTCTCGATATGACCACCTGGCCGCATTTCGCCGCGCTGGTCGAGCGGCACAATGGCGTGTGGGGCGGCTGCTGGTGCATGGCCTTCCATGCCAAGGGCGTCGGCGCCGCCGGTAACCGCGACGCGAAGCAGGCGCTGGTGCGCGAGGGCCGGGCGCATGCTGCGCTCGTCTTCGACGGTCCAGCCTGCGTCGGCTGGTGCCAGTTCGGCCCGACCGCCGAATTGCCGCGCATAAAACACTATCGCGCCTATCGCGAGGGGCTGGTGGCGCTGCCGGATTGGCGCATCACGTGCTTCTTCTCCGACAAGGCTTTTCGCGGCAAGGGCGTGGCCGCGGCAGCCCTTGCCGGCGCGCTGGTCGAAATCGCCTGTCTCGGCGGCGGCACGGTGGAAAGCTACCCGGAGGATACAGAAGCGCGCGCGGCGGCCGGCGCCTTCCTGCACAACGGCACGCTGGCGATGTTCGAAGCCCAGGGTTCCAGCCACAACCGCCAGATCGGCAAGCATCGCTGGGTGGTCAAGAAGACGGTGGCGGCCGGCGGCGATTAGCGATCTCCCACCTTCCGCAATTGCAGCGCTGCCCGCGAAAAAGCCTGGCTGCGCTCCGGCTATTTATTGTCGGACGCAGGGCCCACTGGCCGCGATGATGCGCACCAGCTCCGCCTGTCGCCGCGTCTCGGTTTTTTCGAATACGTGCTGCAGGTGAGTGCGCGCGGTGGTCAGGCTGATATCGAGCTGATCTGCGACCGCCTGCAGCCCTTCGCCGCGTGCGATCGCCATCGCCACGGCGGCCTCGGCCGGGGTCAGCCGATAGAGATTGCGCAACTGGTCCGGCGCACTGTCCGGATCGGCCACGAACACGATCGCGGCGGGGCGGCCGGTCGCGAACCATGTCGACTCGATCATCAGCGGCGCTACCAGCACGCGTTCGTCGTCGCTGAGCGTGCACGATGGATCGCCATTCTGTCCCCGGGCGGTCTCGAAAGCTTTTCCCGACAGTTGCGGCGCAAGGGTTGGAGATTCCGCGCGATCTCGCAGAAATCAAAGCGATCGCGGCCCAATTCGATATGGAGATTACCGGGCCACCCTTAGGCGTCGGTGGATCATAGGCGCGGCACTGAACACTGAGGGCGAGGAACTTTGATCCGGTTGACACCGTCGCCCCGCCAACAGAATGTCGCCATCCGATCCCACCTCTAAGGACTCCACGCCAATGACATTGTCGGGCTTTGCCGCCTATTCCGGCGCGCTGGCGATCGCCGCCATCATCCCGGGGCCGCAGATCGTCGCCATCGTGGCGCAGGCGCTGCAGAGCGGCTACCGGCAGGCGGCCTGGATGACTGCCGGCATGGTGCTGGGCGACGTTCTCTACCTTGCCGCGGTGCTCGCCGGGCTTGCCTTCGTCGCCGAGACCTTCAGCTTTCTCTTGATCGTCATCAAGTGGGCGGGCGTCGCCTATCTCTGCTGGCTTGCCGTCCAGTTCTGGCGGGCGGGCGAGACGTTCGAGGCATCTGAGGCCGGCGCTGTGAAAAGCGGCGGCAACGCTTTCCTGTCCGGCGTGCTGGTCACGCTCGGCAATCCGAAATCGGTGCTGTTCTACATCTCGATCCTGCCGACGGTGGTCGACATCGGCGCGCTGTCCGCGCTCGACGTGCCGATCCTCCTGGCCATCACCGCCATCATTTTGGCCGCGGTACAGTTTCCCTTTGCGGTCGCCGGCGCCGGCACGCGGCGCAGCTTGCAGTCGCCGCGCACCACGCGCCTGTTCAACCGCGGCGCTGCCGTGTGCATGGGCGGCGCGGCGGCGACGATCGCGCTACGAAACTGAAGTCGGTTGCTCACTTGCCATCGAAGAAAGCGTGGATCGCGGCATCCAGCTTCCCGATGAGCTCAGCGTTGCGCGCGCTGCCGGCCCAGATCAGCGCGTTCAGCCGCATGTCCTTGTTGAGGAAGTTCACCTTCCGGGAGTCAAGCAAATATTCCGCGACTTCGTAGTGCCGTCCCTTGATGGCCTCTATGAGCGCGCTGTTGCGCCCCGTCTTGTCGGCCAGATTGACGTCCGCGCCACTCTCGACGAGCAGCTTGACAATATCCAGGTGCCCATTTCTTGCCGCCTCGATGAGCGGCGTTCTGCCGTAATAGTCGGCACGGGCATCGACATCGATCTGTGGGTGCCTCACCAGCGCCAGTATGCAGTCGAGATGACCCTTGGCGGCGGCCAGGCTCAAGGGCGTGCCCTTCCATTTGTTTCGAGAGTTCACCTCGATTGCGGGGTGGCCGATCAAGGTTTCGAGCACGGCAGTATGGCCATTGTGCGCGGCGAGATGCAGCGCCGACCAGCCATCTTCGTCGGCCTGGTTGATGTCGGCGCCCGTCGCCAGTTCCACGCCGACGGCCTTGGCGTCGCCCTTTTCGGCCGCGACCAGCAGGCTTGACCAGTTCCTGGCTTCTGCGGCTTCAATACCTGCGGCCACTGCAATTCCCCCAGACCAAGGCGCCGGCCTGGCCGGCATTTCAGGTGCAGCGTTGGCTCAGAGTTTCACACTCGCCGCCGTCCGGCAAATGGATTTCGCGCCAACCCTGTCAACGCGAAGTTCCATCCGGCTTTGATATGAGTGTGTGCTAATATAGCGTGTATCCTTTCAACCGCGCTTTGGCGAAGATAAGGAGGGACAAAGAATGGCCGCCTATCTGATTGCCGATGTCGATGTCACCGACATGGCCGTATTCGACGAGTACCGGCGCGAGGTGCCGGCGACCGAGGCCCGCTATGGCGGGCACTATCTGGCGCGGGGCGGCGCGACGCGGGTGCTTGAAGGCGACTGGGAGCCGCACCGCCTGGTCATCATCGAGTTTCCCGACATGACCGCGCTCACCGCTTGGTACGACTCGCCGGAGTATGAGAGGCTGAAGCAAATCCGTTTCCGCTGCGCCCATACACGCATCATAGCCCTCGAAGGGGTGTCGGCTTAGCCGTCGCTCGCCCCCGAGACAGCGGAGGCGAGCAACCCGGCTTCTGCTCACGCCATCTGCAGCCGCTGCCTGTTCGGCTGCGGCGGGAAGGCGATGGCGATGCCCGCGGCGCCGAGGCCGACCAACGCCGAGCCGATGAACAGCCAGGAATAGCTGGCATAGGCGTCGTAGATCATGCCGCCGGCAAGCGGCCCGAACGACATGCCGAGGCTGGAGAGCATCGTGGCGGCGCCGAAGACCGTGCCGATAATGCGGGGCCCGAAATATTCGCGCGCCAGGACCGCATAGAGCGGCATGACGCCGCCATAGGTGGCGCCGAAGATGACGGCTAAAACGTAGAACTGCTCGATCCGGCCGACCGCGAGATAGGCGGCGATCACCGCGGCCTGGATCGCAAGGCCGGTGATCAGCACCGGCTTGACGCCCAGCCGGTCGCCGAGGACACCATAGAGCAGGCGGCCGCCGAGTCCGGCGAGGCCCTCGACGCTGTAGATCGAGACGGCGGCCATCGGCGCCACGCCGCAGGCCATGGCATAGCTCACCATGTGGAAGATCGGGCCGGAATGCGCCGCGCAGCAGGCGAAGAACGTCATGCCCAGCACCAGGAATTGCGGCGAGCGCAACGCCTGGCCGACGCTCATGCCGGGATCGTCCGTGACAGGCGCCGGTGCACCATCGGCTGCCGCAAGCGCCGCTGGCGGCTGGCGCACCAGCAGGACGGCCGGGAGCAGAAGCACCCAGGCCATCACGCCGATGTCGAACATGGCGGTGCGCCAGTCATAAGCCGAGATCAGCCAGCGCGCGAAGGGCGAGATGGTCATCGGGGCTACGCCCATGCCGGCCGAGACCAGCGACACGGCAAGGCTGCGGTTGGTGTCGAACCAGGCGGTGGTGAGCGCGATCATCGGCGCGAAGAAGGCGCTGGCGGCGAGGCCCACGATCACGCCGTAGCTGAGCTGGAAGATCAGCAGCGAGTTGGCGCGGCTCGCCACCACCAGAGCCAGGCCAAGCAGCACCGCGCCGGCAAGCACGACGGGGCGGGCGCCGAGGCGATCATAGATTGAGCCCCAGGCGAAGCCGCCTACGCCCATCACGAGGAAGTTCAAGGTCATGGCGCTGGAAATGCCGGCGCGCGACCAGCCGGTGTCGAGCGACATCGGCTCGAGAAAGATCGCCAGCGAGAACATCGCGCCGAGCGCCACACAGGTCATCAGCGCGCCAGCCGCGACGATGACCCAACGATAGGAATGATTCATGGTTTTCTCCCATGCCATAAGGCATATCCTGTTTGATGCGGAGCACGGTTTTTCCAGGCTCACCGTGCCGCTTGCGTCCGAAGGACGCCGGAGGAGAAACCGATCCTACAATCTGGTTGCATTTTTTATCCGGATTTTCCGGGCTGATGGATATTCGGCCAGAAGGGTCGCGTTCCTTCGCGCCCCCCTCTGGCCTGCCGGCCATCTCCCCCACGGGTGGGGAGATTGGCAGCTTCGACCCGGGCGCTTTTTCCTAGCGACGTTGGAGATTGGCGAAAGGCCGCGTGACGGCTGATCTCCCCCCAAGTGGGGGAGATGGCCGGCAGGCCAGAGGGGGGCGCTGTCCCGCCGACGTCCCCAAGTGTCAGCAGACCCCGACTCCCCACATTGACCGCGCACCAGTCCCATCTAGATTTGACCCGTCAACAGGAGGCACCCCTATGGAACTCTATCGCGGCCGGCTCATCGACCATATCCAGCTTGTGGTGCGCGACCTCAAGGCGAGCCGACGCTTCTACGGCGCGGTGCTCGAGGTGCTTGGCATCGCGATCGGCGGCGAGGCCGAGGATTATTTCTGGGCGGACGAACTTTTCATCTCCAGCGCCGACAGCCGCGCGGCCCTCGGCGTGCTCACCGGCCGGCACCATTTCGCCTTCCAGGCGAAGGACCGCGCCATGGTCGATGCCTTCTACGAGGCGGGGCTTGCGGCCGGCGGCAAGGACAACGGCGCACCCGGCGAGCGCCCCTACCACCCCGGCTACTATGCCTGCTTCCTGCTCGACCCGGACGGCAACAACATCGAGGCGGTGTTCCACGGCGAGGCGAAGCGGAGCGCCGATGCGGTGGAGATCAGCTTTTAGAGCATTTCCGCTCTCATTCCTTCACCGCGCCCGTCATCGACGACACATAGTGCTCGACGAAGAAGGAATAGAGCACGACCACCGGCAACGAGCCGATCAGCGCACCCGCCATCAGCGCTCCCCATTCATAGACGTCGGAGCGGACGAGCTCGGTGAGCACGCCGACCGGCACAGTCTTCTTCTCGGACGATTGGATGAAGGTCAGCGCGTAGATGAACTCGTTCCATGACAGGGTAAAGGCGAAGATGCCGGCCGAGATCAGGCCCGGCACCGACAGCGGCAGCACGATCTTTGTGAGGATCTGCCAGCGGCTCGCTCCGTCGATGAGCGCGCATTCCTCCAGCTCGAACGGGATCGAGCGGAAATAGCCCATCAGCAGCCACGTGCAGAACGGGATCAGGAAGGTCGGATAGGTGAGGATCAGCGCGAACGGCGTGTCGTAGAGGCCGAGGTTGAACACCATCACCGACAGAGGGATGAACAGGATCGAGGGCGGCACGAGATAGGCGAGGAACACGGCGAGGCCGACCTGCCGCGCCCCCGAGAACCGCAGCCTTTCGATCGCATAGGCCGCAAGCACCGCGGCCGCCAGCGACAGGAAGGTTGCGGCGGTCGAAATGATGACGGTGTTGAGCAGCCAGCCCGGATAGGAGGTCTCAAAAAGCAGGTAGCGAATGTGCTCCAGTGTCGGATGCACGACCCAGAACGGATTGTAGTTCACATAGTCGGTCATCTCGACATTGGGTTTAACCGCCGTGATCGTCATCCAGTAGAACGGAAACAACAGCACGATCAGAAACACCAAGAGCGGCAGATAGACCGTCACCACTCGACGCGGCAGGCTCTGAAGGTAGCCCATGCCGCCTTCGTCGATGTCCGGGCGCTCGACTTGCTTGATCGCGGCCATGTCAGTCTCCGCCGCCTTGCTGCCACCTACGCCGTTGCAGGCCGAAATAGCTGAACAGGATCGCCGCCAGCAGGAAGGGGATCATGGCGACCGCGATTGCCGCGCCTTCGCCGAGCTGGCCGCCGGCAATGCCGCGCTGGAAGGACAATGTCGCCATCAGATGGGTGGCGTTCACCGGTCCGCCGCGGGTCAGCACATAGATCAGCTGGAAGTCGGTGAAGGTGAACAGCACCGAGAAGGTCATGGTGATGGCGATGATCGGCGTCAGCAGCGGCAGCGTCACATGGCGGAACAGCTGCCAGCGGCTGGCGCCGTCGAGGGTGGCGGCCTCGTAGAGCGATTGTGGGATGGTCTGCAGGCCGGCAAGCAGCGTGATGGCGACGAACGGGATGCCGCGCCAGACATTGGCCGCGATGACGGAAGCGCGCGCATTGGTCGGATCGCCGAGGAAGTTGATCCGGTGGTCGATCAGTCCCATCTGCTGCAGCGCCCAGGACAGGATCGAGAACTGCGAGTCGTAGATCCACCAGAAGGCGATGGCCGACAGCACCGTGGGCACCACCCAGGGCAGTAGGACGATCGCGCGGAAGAACGATTTGAAGGGCAATTTCTCGTTGAGGATGAGCGCCAGCCAGAGGCCGAGTATGAACTTCAGGATCGACGCGCTTATCGTGTAGAGCAGGGTGTTGAAGACGGAGAGCCAGAAGACGCCGTCGCTCCACAGATATTGATAGTTCTCGATGCCAATGAAGATGCCGGGACGGCCGATGCGGGCATCGGTGAAGCCGAGCCAGACACCGAGCCCGAGCGGATAGGTGAGAAACACCAAGAGCAGCGCCGCCGCCGGCAGCATGAAGCCGAAGCCAAGCGCGTTCCGGCTTTCGGCCAGACGCGCCAGAATCGAAGAACGCGGCTGAACGGCAACGGATGGCACGGCCATGGAGCGGCTCCTTACGAGGTCTCGTTGATCGGCCGAGCGGCCGCCCTGCGCTTCCGGAAGGGTCGGACAGCGCGGGCGCGGCTGCCCGGCCCAGCGGTGATCGATATGATCAAACGCGGTAGTACCGGTTGGCGCGCTTCTCCGCCTCTTCCATCGCCTCCTGCGGTGTGGCCTGGCCCGTCACGGCCTTGGCGAACATGTCGACCAGAACGTAGTCGGCCATGGTCGCCGCCGAGGCGTAGCCGAGCGGCCCGGCATAGCCGTTGGGACGCAGCGTCGCCGAGGCTTTCGCGTAAGCCGCATTGTTCGGGTCGGCCTTCCACACCGGGTTGTTGTCGAAGGCCTTCAGCGTCTGGCAGCAATAGCCGGCCGACGACGTGATCCAGTCCGACATCTGCGGGTCCTCGAACATGAACTGCAGATAGGCTTTGGCCGCGTTGGGGTAGGGCGTGTAGTTGAAGATGACGGCCGTGGTCACCTGGAACAGCTCGACCGATTTCCCGACGGGACCGATCGGCAGGTTGGTCGTGCGCATGTCCTTGGCGATTTCGGTCAGTTTCGGATCCTTGTCCTTGTTGACCTTGGCCGTGTTGTAGACGGAAATGCCGTTGGCGATGACGCTCACTTCGCCGGCCAGGAAGGCGCGGTTGTTGTTCACGTCGAGCCAGCTTTCGGTGCCGGGAATGAAGGTCTTGTAGAGCTCCTGCGCGTATTCGATCGCCTTCAGCGTCTCGGGGCTATTGATCGTGACCTTGCCCTTCTCGTCGACCATCTGGCCGCCATGGCTCCACAGCAGCCAGTGAGCGTAGTTGTTGCCGTCGCCGACGCCATGGCCGTGCGTGAAGCCGGCCGGATGCCCCTTCGCCTTCAGCGCCTTGCAAAGCTCGAGGAAGCCCGCCGTGTCCTTCGGGAATTCCGAGAAGCCGGCCTCCTTCACCCAGCTTTCGCGATAGACGATGGCGTTGCCGATGGTGGCCAGAGGCAGGCCGAGGAATTTGCCCTCGCGCGTCGCATACTGCTTCGGGCCGTCGTGCCACCCGCCATACTTCTTGCCGAGATAGTCGCCCAGCTCCGTCACGTCGAGCAGCTTGTCGGGATACTGGTGCGGGTCGTCGAACCAGACGAGCATCAGGTCGGGGCCGGAGCCGACATTGGCGGCGACCGCCGCCTTGGGCCGGATGTCCTCCCAGCTCTCCTTGTCGACGCGGACCTCCACGCCCGTCGCTTCGGTGAACCGCTTCGTATTTTTGAGCCACTGGTCCTCGTCGCCCTGCACGAAAGGCGACCAGCGCAGCAGCCTGAGCTTCGCGCCTTCCTCCGGCTTGTAGGTCAGGCCCTCTTGCGCGAAGGCGCTCGAGCCGACGAAACGGCTGCCCAAGGCTCCGGCGGCCGCGCCGGCGGTCGTGCGGATCACGTCGCGTCTGGTGAACTTCATGCTCGTTTCCTCCTGTTTGTTTCCTTGTTGCGTAGCTCTAGCGCGCCGCTTCGATCCGCTGGCCCGTCTCGCCGTGGAACAGATGGATGGGGCCAGGCTCGACCGACAGCCGGATGGTTTCTCCCGGCGCGAAGGAATGGCGTTCCCGGAAATTGGCGACGATGTCCTCGCCGCCGGCCGTCCGGCCGATGATCTGCACTTCCGAGCCGGTCGGCTCGATCACCACGACCGTGACCGGAATGCCGTCGTCGGCCAGCCGCAGGTGCTCGGGCCGTACTCCGAGCACAATGGCTTCGCCGTTGCCGATCGAAGGTGGTTTCGGCAAAGACAGGGAAACGCCTCCCGCGCCCCGGAAAGAAGGCGCGCCATCGTTGGCGAATGTGCCCTTGAGCATGTTCATGGCGGGCGAGCCGATGAAGCTCGCGACGAACAGGTTGTTCGGCCGGTCGTAGAGTTCGAGCGGCGGCCCGATCTGCTCGACGACGCCGTCATGCATGACCACGATCTTGTCGGCCATGGTCATGGCCTCGATCTGGTCGTGGGTGACATAGACCGTCGTCGTCTTCAGCCGCTGGTGCAACTCCTTGATCTCGGCGCGCATCTGAACCCTGAGCTTGGCGTCGAGATTAGAGAGCGGCTCGTCGAACAGGAACACCTGCGGATCGCGCACGATCGCCCGGCCCATGGCGACGCGCTGGCGCTGGCCGCCCGAAAGCTGGCGCGGATAGCGCGACAAAAGCGGAACCAGCCCGAGGATTTCGGCCGCCCGCTTCACCCCGGCATCGCTTTGCGCCTTGGGGACTCCCTTGAGCATGAGCGAGAACGCCATGTTCTCGGCGACCGTCATGTGCGGATAGAGCGCGTAGTTCTGGAAGACCATGGCCACGTCGCGCTCCTTCGGCGCAACGTCGTTGACGATGCGGCTGCCGATCGAGATATGGCCGCGCGAGATTTTTTCCAGGCCGGCAATCATCCGAAGAAGCGTCGATTTTCCGCAGCCCGAGGGCCCCACAAGCGTGACGAACTCGCCGTCTTCTATATCGACGCTGACGCCATGCAGGATCTCGGTGGCCCCGAAAGATTTGTAGACATTGCCAATCGCGACAGACGCCATCGAATTCCTCCCGATGGTCCCTGCGAGGTCTCGCCGGGAGCCGTTTCTATCAGGCGTGGCTGAAACGGATGCCGGCAGGCATCCACCACTGGCGTCGGCGACGTTTGCCCCAGCTCCCCCCGGGTCACGCGACTGTGAAACGGTAGCGCTACCAAATCCGCCTGTAAAGCGGCGGCGCGCAGGCTTATACTTTCGTCGCTGATGACAGATGAGCCAAGCCTGTCTCAAGGCGAAGTCAAGCCGGGCCGTGCGCCGACAACTCGTCGAATGGCGGCCGATTAAACATTAGCGATTACTAAGATACTAGATCTGCACCTGCCCGAGAAATTCTGACTCGTCGGCGGAATGGAGATTGGCTGCTCGTGCTTCCGTTGTAGCTCTGCTCGCCGCGGCGGGTAGGCCGCCGCAGCCGCTTGGTCCCTCTTACCCGCCGATCAAAAACGCTGCGATCAGCTTCTGCAAATTCCCGCCCTGGCCGAACTCGACGTTGTCGAAGTCGCGGCTGGCCTGGCGCTGCGCTTTGGAGAGCTGGTCGAGATATTGTGTCAGCCCGACCCTGATCTTCTTGCAACCGGGGTCGTCGGCGACGGTGAGGCCAATGCTGAAAGCGACGATCTTGTCCACCATGTCGACGATGCCGGCGCCGTGCACCTTCTCATGCGCGGCGAGCCCATCGGCAAACGCATTCCAGCGCGCCTGCACGCCGGGGGCAAGTTTCCCGGCGGGTTTGGGCAGCGTATAGGTGATGATGAGTTTTGGCCGCGCCGACTTCAGCACGCAGGCGCCGCCCTGCGGCCGGTAGTCCCGCTGCCAGGTCAGCTTGAAGAAAGTGTGCGCGATCGCCCGCCGCTCGTTGCCGGCCGAGTCCTTGCCGATCACCGGACCTTTCTCGCCGATCGAGACATAGAGCTCCTCCACCGTTTGCCCCGAGATTGCATAGGTCTCGATTTTCTCGACCGGCTTCCAGTCGGCGGAGGCCGGCGTGGCGAGCAGCAGGGCGGAAAGCAGCAGGGCGGGTTTCATGAGGACTCTGTAGGATCGCGGGCGAGGCTTCGTGCATAGCGGTTGTCGGCGCGGGAGCAAAGATGGCGGCGGCGTCGGAACCCGCTCCACCCGCCCGCCGTTTCCTTGGCATCGTTCCGACCCAGGGGAGACAAGGATGACCCGCAACGAGATCATTTCCGTTCTTGGCCCGGTCGATGAGGCCGTGATCGCCGACATCGCGCTCACCGGTGCCAGCCTCGAGGAATTGCGCGAGGCCTTTGCTTGGATCGGCGCCGACGAGGCGCTGGTGAACGAGGGCCACGCGATGCCGGGCGCCAGGGTGGCACGGCTGATCGAGATTCTGGAACCGCCCGAAGACGAGCCCGAGGTGCCTAGCGGGATGCAGTAGCGCCGGCGCCCGTGGGGAGAAAGCGATTTCAACATTTTAGCGAAGCTGGTGTTGGAAATCGCAAGAGAGGGGGCTGGGCGGTGACCCTGGAGGGTGGCGAGATAACACCGCCTCGCTCGGTCCGGCATCTTCGCCGTCGAGAGAGAAGGATAGGTGATTTCCCCTACTTGCTCCTCCGTCACCTCGGGCATAGCTTCTTCCCGCCTTGGGGGAGGAGGCTATCTTGGACACCAACGTCGTCATTGTCGGCGCCGGGCCGGCGGGTCTGGCCGTCGGCGCCTGCCTGAAACAGGCAGGGGTTGATTTCACCATTCTGGAAAAGGCCAGCGAGGTGGCGCCGGCCTGGCGGCGGCATTACCGGCGGCTGCATCTGCACACGGTGAAGTCCTTTTCGTCGCTGCCTTTTGTGCCGTTCCCCAAAAACCATCCCCGCTACGTTCCGCGCGAAAAAGTGGTCGCCTATCTCGATGCCTATGCCGAGCGTTTTGGCCTCAAGCCACGTTTCGGCGTCAGCGTGAAATCGATCCGCCGCGCGGGCGAAGGACTCTTGATCGAGACCGATGCCGGCGAGATCACCGCCCGCAAGGTCGTCGTCGCCACCGGCAACAATGCCGAGCCCGTCGTGCCGACCTTCCCCGGCATCGAGGTGTTCAAGGGAGAGGTGCTGCACAGCGCCGCCTACACCGAAGCGGCGCCCTATACGGCCAAGAACGTGCTGGTCGTCGGCATGGGCAACACCGGCGCCGAGATCGCGCTCGACCTTGCCGAAAGCGGCGCCCGTCCGACGATCTCGGTGCGCAAGGGCGTCCACATCGTGCCGCGCCAGCTCTTCGGCGTGCCGATCCAGATGGTCGACATCGCCAGCCGGCCGATGCCGCAGGCGCTGAACGACTGGATGTTTCCAAAAATCCTCGACCTGGCGTTGGGCAGGCTCGACAGATACGGTATCGTCCGGCCGAAGGACGGCATCCTCAAGCAGATCGACGCCGGGCGTATTCCCGTCATCGATGTCGGCACGGTGGCGGCGATCAAGGCGGGCAGGATCGGCATCCTGCCCGACATCGTCCGCTTCACCGGGGATGGCGCCAAGTTCGCCCACGGGCAGGAGAAAAATTTCGACGCTGTGATCTTCGCCACCGGCTACCGGCCAGGCTATGACGGCTTCCTGCCGGCGGAGCTCAGGCCTGGGAAAAGCGGGGTGAATGCCGGCGCCTCGCAGCTCGGCGTCTATCTCGTCGGCTTCTACAATCCGGTCACCGGCCTGCTGCGCGAGATCGGCATCGAGGCACAGGCCGTGGCGAAGGATATTGCGGGGCGGTGAGGGCGGCTGCGGCGCAAATGGCATAAGCCGAGTTCCTTGATCGCCGCGCGGCATAAATCGGGTGGCACCCCTCATCACTCCATGCCAATCCAATCCCAGTCAACCGGGGACCTAGCCATGCTCACGCTCTACGATTATCTGCCGTCGCAAAACGCCTGGAAGGTGCGCGTCTTGCTGGGGCTGCTCGGCATCGCTTACGAAACCCGGCAGGTGTCGATCTTCGAGGGCGAGAGCCACACGGAGGACTTTCTCAAGCTCAATCCGGCCGGCGCCGTCCCGGTGCTTGGCCTGGAGAATGGCGAGGCGATCGCCGAGTCCGACGCCATCCTCGTCTACCTCGCTGAGGGCACGCCCTTTCTGCCGGCGGACCGCTTTTCCCGCGCCAAGGTCATGCAGTGGCTATTCTTCGAGCAGTATCATGTCGAGCCGGTCATCGGCTCGCTGCGCTTCTGGACGCTGACCGGGCGGCTGGAGCGCAACCAGGCGATGGTTGCCGGCAAACGCGAGGCGGGCGCCCGCGCGCTTGGCGCTCTCGAACGCAGCCTGCAAGATACGCCGTTCCTCGTCGGCGGCTCGCTCACCGTCGCCGATATCGCCGTCTATGCCTACAGCCACCGAGCCGAGGATTGCGGCTTTGCGCTCGCCGATTATCCGGCGGTCAGCGCCTGGATCGATCGGGTGAGCGACGCGATTGGCACGGGTTATCCGGCGCATCCCTATAGCGTCGACCCGCATTCGGGCGGCTGAGCCATGCAACCGGGATCCGGCACAGTCAATGCTTGCTCTTGCCGGAACTCGGGGCGGCGCCGCTGATCGGGATGCGCTTGGCCTTGGCCTGGGCGCGCTGGCTCTTCGGCAGCGTCACCGTGAGCACGCCGTTGTGGAAGGCCGCGTTGACCTTGTCTTCCTCGACCTCGGCGCCGATCGGAATGCGCCGCTCGAAGCGCCCGTAGAAGCGCTCGGAGAACTGCCTGTCCTTGTCCTCGCTCTCCGACCGCTTCTCGCCGCGCAACGTCAGCACGCCGTCGTCGAGCGTCACTTCGATGTCCTTCTCCTCCATGCCGGGGACTTCCGCCATGACGCGGATTTCGCTGCCGGTATCGGAGATTTCGAGGCTCGGCCATCCGGGACGCCCGCCATAGGCGCCGCCGACCGAGGGCAGTCCGACGCCGAAGCCGCGGAACGCGTCGTCGAACAGGCGGTTCATCTCGCGGTGCAGCGCCATGAACGGATCGCGATCGCCCTCGCGATAGAATCCGGGAACCTGATTGCCTTCCCTGGCCCAGGGAATGAGATCACGAATTGCCATTTCAATTCCTCCTTTTTGGCACGGCGATGCGGGTGCGACGGTGCCGGACAGCCTTTGGCTGTGCGTTTCGCCGGACCGGTTGTTCAGCGCGCCGGCGGCGCCCGGAATGCAGCCTTGCATGTCTGGCGCTCGCACGAGATCGGCAAAAATCGATCTGGAGGCCGTCCGGCCGAAGTCAAGGCTCGCCTTGTCGGCGCACCCCGGGTTTTTCTCCATGCCCGTTACGGCGCCGCCGGATGCCTGGAACGGAAGCGCGGGGCACGCGTTTCGGAATTGCGTGAAAAACATGACTAGAGCAGCGTGCCGGCGCCGTCCCGGCGCCGATCTTTGCGGCCTGCTTTCCGGCAACACAGGCAAATGGAGACCAGGAAATGGTTCGCACCGTCGCCATAGCAATCCTCGCCGCCGGCTTCATCGGCCTTCCCGCCATGGCAGCGGAGGAATACTGGGTCGCCAGGGATGCCGTCTCGAAGCAGTGCGAGATTGTGCCGAAGAAGCCCGACGGAACGCTTGTCATCGATCTCGGCAAGAAGAAATACGCCAGCGAGGGCGAGGCCAGAAAGGCCATGGAGGCGTTGCCGGATTGCAAGAAGAAGTAGCGCCGATTTCCCCCTTGAGGGGGATTAGAGCCCCCTACCGGTCCACCATCGACATCGTCCGCTCGTTATACCTCGGCCCTGACACCTTGTCGGGCGAGAGCGCCATGTCGAGCCCGAGCATCTCGGTGGCGTCGAGCTCGATGTCGGCCGCCGCGACATTTTCCTCCAGATAGGTCCGCCGTTTGGTGCCGGGGATCGGCACAATGTCGATGCCGAATTCCGGACCCTTGGCGAGCAGCCACGCGATCGCCACCTGGCCGGGCTTCACGCCCTTGGCGTCGGCGATGTCGCGCACGGCGGTGGCCGCGGCGACATTGGCGTCGAAATTCTCGCCCTGGTAGCGTGGGTCGCCGCGCCTGAAATCGCCCTCCGGATACTCTTCCGCGCGCTTGACGTCGCCGGCGAGGAACCCGCGGCCGAGCGGCGCGAATGGCACCAAGCCGATGCCGAGCTCCACAAGCGCCGGGATGATCTCGGGCTCGAGGTTGCGCTCCCACAGCGAGTATTCGCTCTGCAGCGCCGAGACCGGATGCACGGCATGCGCGCGGCGGATGTTGGCGATGCCCGCTTCCGACAGGCCGAAGAAGCGCACCTTGCCTTCCGCCACCAGTTCGCCGACGGTGCCGGCGACATCCTCCATCGGCACCGCGGGGTCGACGCGATGCTGGTAGAGCAGGTCGATGCGGTCGGTGGCGAGCCGTTGCAGCGAGGCATCCACCACCTCGCGGATATGCTCCGGGCGGCTGTCGCGCCCCGTTCCATCCTGCTTGCCGTCGACGATGCGGAAGCCGAATTTCGTCGCGATCGTCACCTGATCGCGCCGCCCTTTCAGGGCGCGGCCGAGCAATTCCTCGTTGATGAAAGGCCCGTAGACCTCGGCCGTGTCGAGGAAGGTGCAGCCGAGCTCGATCGCCCGGTGGATCGTCGCGATCGACTCCGCCTCGTCTGCCGGCCCGTAGGACTGGCTCATGCCCATGCAGCCGAGGCCGATGGCCGAGACGACGAGCCCCTGGCTCCCGAGTTTCTGCTTGCCCAGGCTCATGCGTCTTGCTCCGGCCGAATTTGCAACCCGGCTAAATTATAGGGCCGTGACGGAACACGTCCAGCGCCTCAAGCCCTCGGCAGCAGCCGGCGCATGATCAGCGAGGCATGACCGCCGACGCCATGCGCGGCCGGGCGGCGCTCGGCCACCTCGAAGCCGTGCTTGCGGTAGAAGGCGACCGCCCGGTCGTTGCCCTCGATCACCTCCAGCGCTATGCTGGGAATGCCGGCATGAGCGGCAAGCACGGCATGCAAAAGGTCGACGGCAAGCCCGCTGCCGAACTCTTCCGGTTCGATGTGGAGGCGATCGAGCACGACATCGCCTTTCTCGTCCATCGCCGCCATGGCGTAGCCCGCGATCGAGCCGTCGGTCCGCTCGGCGACGAAAGACATCTTGTTGTCGTCCTCGAGTTCGGCCGCGAGTTTTTCCGGCGCATGCTTCTCGTCGGACAGCCGGGCCGTGTTTTCCTCCCCCATGATCGGCGCATAGGTCCGCCGCCAGGATTGGCCGAGCAGCCGCGAGACAGCGGCCAGATCCTCTTTCGCCATTGCCCTGATCTGGACCATTGCCATCTCCCTCATTCGCCGGCGCAACGTGACGCGGCCCACTACTGCAGCCCGCGCGCCTGCCTGGCAAGGGCCGGTCGACAATTGCCGGGCCCATCTGAACGAGCTGATGAGGCGAAGTGTTCCGATACTGCGCCGCACGAGTCCGCCCGCTCTCGAAATCGCCCGTTCTTGCGCCCGCGCGATCCTGAATAACGCCGTGATTACAGTGCGTTGAAGTCGGGCAGGGTCGAAAAATTCCCGGCTGCCGCCCTTGAAACCCCTCGGTGCCAAGCTAGTTCGATAGAACATGCGAGCCCTTGCAGGAGAAGGCTCGCGGAGGGAGGGTTTCAATGGCTGCCAAGGAAGTAAAATTCCACACCGAAGCTCGCGACAAGATGCTGCGTGGCGTCGATATTCTGGCCGACGCGGTTAAGGTGACGCTCGGCCCCAAGGGTCGCAACGTCGTCATCGAGAAGTCGTTTGGCGCGCCGCGCATCAC
The DNA here is from genome assembly GCF_014843905.1 of Mesorhizobium silamurunense. Lineage (NCBI taxonomy): Bacteria > Pseudomonadati > Pseudomonadota > Alphaproteobacteria > Hyphomicrobiales > Phyllobacteriaceae > Mesorhizobium > Mesorhizobium silamurunense. The sequence continues at coordinate 20,867 of NZ_LPVS01000044.1, forward strand.
CAAGGATGGCGTGACCGTGGCGAAGGAAATCGAACTGGTCGACAAATTCGAGAATATGGGCGCGCAGATGGTGCGCGAGGTGGCGTCGAGAACCAGCGACATTGCCGGCGACGGCACCACCACCGCCACGGTGCTGGCCCAAGCCATCGTCCAGGAAGGCAACAAGGCGGTTGCCGCCGGCATGAACCCGATGGATCTGAAACGCGGCATCGACAGGGCCGTCGAAGTGATCGTCGCCGAGCTCAAGGCCAATGCCCGCAAGGTGACCCGCAACGACGAGATCGCCCAAGTCGGCACCATCTCGGCCAACGGCGACGCCGAGATCGGCCGCTTCCTGGCCGAAGCGATGCAGAGGGTCGGCAATGAAGGTGTCATCACCGTCGAGGAGGCCAAGACCGCCGAGACCGAGCTCGAGGTCGTCGAGGGCATGCAGTTCGACCGCGGCTATCTTAGCCCTTACTTCATCACCAACCAGGATAAGATGCGTGCCGATCTCGAGGAGCCCTATCTCCTGATCCACGAGAAGAAGCTGTCCAATTTGCAGGCGCTGCTGCCGATCCTGGAGGCGGTGGTGCAGTCGGCCAAGCCGCTTCTGATCATCGCCGAGGATGTCGAGGGCGAAGCGCTGGCGACGCTGGTCGTCAACAAGCTGCGTGGCGGCCTGAAGGTCGCCGCCGTCAAGGCGCCGGGATTCGGCGATCGCCGCAAGGCGATGCTGGAGGACATCGCCATCCTCACCGGCGGCCAGGTCATCTCGGAGGATCTCGGCATCAAGCTGGAGAATGTCACGCTGGAGATGCTCGGCCGCGCACGGCGGATCACTGTCGAGAAGGAGAACACCACCATCGTCGACGGCGCCGGGGCCAAGCCCGAGATCCAGGGCCGCGTCGCCCAGATCAGGCAGCAGATCGAGGAAACCACCTCCGACTACGATCGCGAGAAACTGCAGGAAAGGCTGGCCAAGCTCGCCGGCGGCGTCGCTGTCATCCGCGTCGGCGGCTCGACTGAGGTCGAGGTTCGGGAGCGCAAGGATCGTGTCGACGACGCGCTGCACGCCACCCGCGCGGCGGTCGAGGAAGGCATCCTGCCCGGCGGCGGCGTGGCGCTGCTGAGAGCCGCGAAGGCGCTCGACGCTGCCACCGCCGACAATCCCGATCAGAAGACCGGCATCGAGATCGTGCGCCGCGCGCTGGAAACGCCGGTGCGCCAGATCGCCGAGAACGCGGGCGCCGAGGGCTCGATCATCGTCGGCAAACTGCGCGAGAACGGGCAATTCTCTTTCGGCTGGAACGCGCAGACCGGCGATTACGGCGACCTCTACGGCCAAGGTGTGATCGACCCGGTCAAGGTGGTGCGCACCGCCCTGCAGGACGCCGCCTCCATCGCCGGGCTGTTGGTCACCACCGAGGCGATGGTGGCGGAAAAGCCGAAGAAGGAGACCCGTTCCGCAATGCCTCCGGGGGCGGGAATGGACTATTAGGGCAGCGGCCATGGCTGGCTAAGCAGCCCGCGCCTCGCGGATTGCGAAGCCGGGAGGCTTCGCAATCTATCGTGTTGCAGGCGTGATCGCCGCCAGCTGCGCCAAATTGACTCATTCGCCGCTCTCCGCCATCCTTATAGGCGCCGCCTTTGATCGGCAGCGTGTACAGAGTGAGGCCATGGCCAGTCCCGTCGCCAGAGAAAATTCCCGCCGCGCCGCGGTGAAAAAGGCGCTCGACCGCCACAAGATCTATGTCACCGCGCAGAGCTTTTCCGGCGGCACTTACAGCGCGCGCGTGCTGGTCGATGGCGAGGCCTATTGGGTCGATGAGTTCCGGCTGGCGCAACTCAGGCAAGGGCTTTCGCCCGCCGAGCTGGAACTGACGCCGGCTGCCGACGATTGAGTATTTGAGGATGACAACTGAGAGGCTGGCGGGACAGTACCCCCCTCTGTCCTGCCGGACATCTCCCCCACAAGGGGGGAGATCAGATGTCGCCGCCGCTTTCGCCCATCGCGAACGTTTTAGGGGGAGTGCCGGCGTTCGAACTGCCAATCTCCCCACTAGAGGGGGAGATGTCCGGCAGGACAGAGGGGGGCGCGAAGGAACGCAGCCTTTGCGATTGTCTGCTCTGCGCTTTGGCATCTGACCCATGCCCTCCAAACTCAAATCCTACGTGCGCTTTGGCATCTGACCCATGCCCTCCAAACTCAAATCCTACCGTGCCAAGCGCGAATTCAGCCGGACACCAGAGCCGGCGGGCGGACTGGCAGGCGAGGGCGGCAACCGCTTCGTCGTCCACAAGCACCATGCCACGGCCGACCATTACGACCTGCGCCTGGAGGTGGGAGGTGTCCTGAAAAGCTGGGCGGTGCCGCGCGGCCCCTCGCTCAACCCCGCCGACAAGCGCCTCGCCGTCGAGACCGAGGACCATCCGATCGAATATATCGACTTCGAGGGCGTCATTCCCGAAGGCGAATATGGCGGCGGGCCGATGATCGTCTGGGACACCGGCACCTGGGCGCCGATGGAGGATGTCGAGAAAAGCCTGCGCACTGGCGCCTTCAAGTTCCGGCTGGCCGGGCAGAAGCTCAACGGCGGCTGGATGCTGACCAGGCTGAAGCCGAAGCCCGGCGAGGACGAGAACAAGAAAAACTGGCTGCTGTTCAAGGAGCGTGACCTCGCCTCCGACACCAGTCTCGACATTCTCGAGGCGCGCCCGGAAAGCGTGAAGTCGGGCCGCCGCATCGAGGAGCTGGTGGCGCCGCCGAAGAAGCCGCAGCGCCTGCCGCCGAAGCCTGGCTCGCTGAAGCCCGGCGCGCTGCCGGGCGCCGTGAAGGGCGAGCCGCCAAGCCGCATCGAGCCGCAACTCGCCACCCAGGCGCCGAAGCCGCCGGGCGGCGAAGGGCCGGCGGAGAAAACGCGCGAACTCTGGCTGCACGAAATAAAATTCGACGGCTACCGCACCATGGCGCATGTCGTCGACGGCGAGGTGCGCCTGATCACCCGCGGCGGCATCGACTGGACGAAGCGCTACGGCGATCTCCCTCAAGCTTTTTCGCGCCTGCCGGTGAGCCAGGCGATCATCGACGGCGAGATCATGATGCTCGACGATAAAGGCATCTCCCGCTTCGCGCTGCTGCAGGACGCGCTGGCCGAAGGCGCCGGGTCCAAATTGCATTTCTACGCTTTCGATCTTCTCCACCTCGACGGCTGGGACCTGCGCAAGGCGCCGCTGCAGACGCGTAAGGCGCTGCTTGCCGAGCTGCTCGCCGGTCAGGCCGCCAACTCCGCCATCCAGTTCAGCGACCATGTCGAGGGCGATGGGCGCGGGCTCTACGAACAGGCGACGGAACTGGGGCTCGAGGGCGTCGTCTCCAAACGCGCCGACGCCATCTACCAGAGCGGTCGCACCAAGAGCTGGACCAAGGCAAAGGCGCTCAAGACGGACGATTTCGTCATCGCCGGCTATACCGTTTCCGACCGGGCGGAAGGGTTGGCGGCGCTAGGCATGGCCGAGTTCGTCGACGGCGAACTCCATTATCGCGGCAAGGTCGGCACCGGCTTCGACCGCGACATGGCGACGGACCTGCTCGCAAGGCTGGAGCGGCTGACCGCCGGCGCCACGCCGCCCGAGGGCGCGCCGCGCGAGATCATGCGCGAGATGCACTGGGTGAAGCCGCTGCTGTCGGCTCGCATTCACTACGCCAATCGCACCGCCGACAATGCCTTGCGCCACGGCGTCTTCCGCGGTCTGCGCGATGTCGGCGGCCTCACCACGCCGGTGCCGGTCAAGCGCAAGCGGCTGATCGCGGAATCCGATCTCGCCACCATCTGGGTGACCAATCCCGAGCGTCGGCTGTTCGGCAAGACCGGACCGACCAAGCTCGACATCGCCGTCTATTACGCGCTGGTCGGCGATTTCATGCTGCCCCATATCATCGGCCGGCCGGTGTCGCTGGTGCGCTGCCCGACCGGCAAGCCGCAGGACTGCTTTTTCCAGCGCCACGCCTTCACCGGCATGCCGCCTTCGGTGGCGGTGTTCGAGAGCACCAATTCGGAGGGCGAGGCCAAGACCTACCTCTCGGTCGAGGATGCGAAGGGCTATCTGGCGCTGGCGCAGTTCGGCGTCGTCGAGTTCCACACCTGGGGCACGCACCGCGCCAAGCTCGACAAGCCCGACCAGATCGTCTTCGACCTCGACCCCGGCGAGGGGATTTCGTGGCGTGAGGTGGTGGAGGCGGCCGTCCACATCAAGGGTGGGTTGGAAAGCCTAGGCCTGGTTCCTTTCGCAAAGACCTCCGGCGGCAAGGGCATCCACATCACCGTGCCGGTGACGGAAAAACAGAACTGGAAGAAGCTGCACCAGGCCTCGAGCGCCATTTCAACTTTTCTCGCCGCGACCGCGCCCGACACCTTCACCACCACCATGGGAAAGGAAAACCGCAAGAGGCGCATCTTCATCGACTTCCACCGCAACGCCCGCGGCCACACGTCCGCCGCCCCCTATTCGCTGCGCGCCCGCACCAACCTGCCTGCCTCGACCCCGGTAAGCTGGACGGACCTCGAAGCGATCGACGCGCCGGAGGATTTGAACTACGCCTCGCTGCCTGGATTGCTCGAGACATCGGGCGACCCGTGGGCGGAGATCGATGAGTTTGCACGGGATTTGCCGGTGGTGCAGCCCTAGTTTCCTCGCCCCCACGAAGTGGGGAGAGGTGGCCGCGCAGCGGTCGGAGAAGGGGCAGCGCCGGCGAATGTGATCAAGGCGCCAGAAAGCATTCAGCTTTGCGCCATTCCCCCTCTCCGTCTCGGCTTCGCCGAGCCACCTCTCCCCGCCTTCGCGGGGGCGAGGAAGGGGGCGGCGCCCATCGACGCTTCCTACAATTTGAACTATTCTCCGCGCCAACCCGCCCCCAAAAACACTTCGCTAGGGATTTCGCGGTACCATCAGGGGTCGGTGTAGGATTTCCACGGCGCCAATCGTCCCACGGACGAAAAGCGCTGCAGCGAGCATGATCCCGAAAAGTGGGAACCGGTTTTCGGATAAGATCATGCTCAAGCTAAAATGTCAGTGCATGGCCGCGTAGGAGTTCATCATGGCGCCCAGGGCAAGTTGGAAAGGTTACCTCAAGCTCAGCCTCGTCAGCTGTCCGGTCCGGCTCTATCCGGCCACCAGCGCGAGCGAACGCATCTCGTTCAATCAGCTGCACAAGAAGACCCACAACCGCATCAACATGAAGCCGGTGGATCCCGAGCTCGGCCTTGTCGAGCGCTCGGACCTGGTCAAGGGCTATGAATACGAGGACAAGCAGTACATCATCATCGATGACAGCGATCTCGAGGCGGTCCGGATCGAATCCAACCACACGATGAACATCGAGGCTTTCGTCGATGAGAGCGAGGTCGATGTCATCTATCAGGACTCGCCCTATTATCTCGCTCCCGACGGCGCCATGGCCGAGGAGACCTTCGTGGTGCTGCGCGAGGCGATGCGCAAGTCCGGCAAGCTGGCGATTGCGCGTCTGGTTCTCTCCAGCCGCGAGCGCGTGGTGACGATCGGCGCGCGCGAGAACGGCATGTTCGTCTGCACCTTGAGAAACCCGAACGAAGTGCGCGGCACAGCTGAATATTTCGGCAACATCCCGGCCGGCAAGCCGGACCCGGAAATGCTCGATCTCGCCCAGGCGCTGATCAAGCAGAAGGAAACCCATTTCGATCCGAAGAACTATGAGGATCGCTACGAAGTGGCGCTGATGGCGATGATCCGCGAGAAGCTGAAGGGCCACAAGCCGATCATCGCGGCAGCACCGGAGCGCGGCAACGTCATCAACCTGATGGACGCGCTGAAGGCGAGCCTGTCGCAGTCGGCCAAGCCGCCGGCCAAGTCGAAGAGCAAGGCCGAGGAGGCGCCGGCAAAGCCCGCCAAGAAGGCGGCCGCGGGCGGCGGCGCGCCTGAGAACCCGCTGAGGGCGAACCTGTTGAAGGCCGTCGGCAAGAGCAAGAAGTGACGGGAGGGCCGGTGATCGTTCCCGGCGCCGTCTTCGGCGTCGTCGGCGCGCTGGCCGCCTTTCCGTTGCGCCTCGCCGCGCGCGAGGTCGAGCGCCGCCATGCGGAGCTGAGGCGCGGCGTCACCCGCCGCACCACGCATGTCGTGTTCGGCCGTGTGCTTCTCGCCAAGGTCGCGAAAACCGGCGATGCCGAGATCGAGCGCCGCGCGAGGGGCGAGCGTGCCGCAGGGCGCACGCTGATCAGCGAGAACGGTTTTTTGCGCCTGCTTGGCCTGATGAAAGCGCCCGAGGCGTCATCGCTGGCCAGGCAGTCGCTGATCGACCAATCGCGGCTTGCCGGCGACGATCTCGACATGCTGTCGCTGTTCGACGCTTTCGAGCATGACGGCGAACCTTATTCCTTCCGCGACCTGATCCTGGCCAAGAAATATGCCGGGCTGATCGCCAGCGGCGCCACGTGGGGGGCGATCGTCCGCTCCGTGCATCGCTCCGGCCCGGTCACCTCGCTCACCGCCAAGTCGCTCAATCTCGGCTCCCAGTATGGCCGTCCGGACGCGATCTATCTCGACGATGGGACGAGCGAGCTCGACGGCCAGCTGCTGTTCGACCTCGGGTCATCGGAAGACGACACGCTGGAGGAGCTGTTCGCCGAGGCGGAAGCGGCAGAGGAGGAGGAGCGCCACGACGATGCGGCAGCACTCTACCAGCGTTGCCTCGCGATCGATCCCAAGGACGCCATCGCCGCCTTCAATCGTGCCAACTGCCTGCGCGGCGCCGGCCGCGTCGCCGAAGCCGCGCATGATTATGCACGCGCGATAAAACTCGATCCCGGCTTCGTCGAGGCCTGGTTCAACCTCGCCGGGCTGATGAGCGACGAGGGCAAAGTGGCTTCGGCGCGAAGGCATCTGCACAAGGCGATCGCACTGGACAACGCCTATGCCGACCCGGTGTTCAACCTCGCCCGACTGGAATTCGACGCCGGCAATTTTACCGAAGCCCGCCGGCTGTGGGCGCGCTATCTGGAGCTCGATGCAGAGTCAGAATGGGCAAGGCTGGCGCAGAAGGGCATTCAGTTCGTGGATTTGCACATGGTAGGTGAGCGAGATGTTCGCGCCTGAGCACCCCCCTCTGGCCTGCCGGCCATCTCCCCCGCAAGGGGGGAGATTGCGCGCTCAATCGCTTTCGCCAATCTCGAACGTTGCAAGAATGGGCGGGGCGCCAAAGCTGCCAATCTCCCCCCTTGCGGGGGAGATGCCCGGCAGGGCAGAGGGGGGTGCGAAGGAACTCGGCCTCTCCAGAAAGGTCGCCTCATGACCTACTTCCTCTTCGACGGCCCGGACTCCGCCCCCGTCACCATCCTGCTCGCCCATGGCGCCGGCGCGCCGATGGATTCCGCCTCGATGGCCGCCACGGCCAAGGCCTTCGCGGCCGCCGGCTTCCGCGTCGCCCGCTTCGAGTTCCACTACATGGCGGCGCGCCGCTACGGTCACCGCAAGCCGCCGCCGCGCGCCGAGACGGTGAACCCGGAATACGTCAAGGCGATCGCCGATCTCAGGGCCAAGGGCGTGACCGGAAAGCTCATCATCGGCGGCAAGTCTATGGGCGGGCGCGTCGCTTCGATGGTCGCCGACGATATGTTTGCCAAGGGCGAGATCGCCGGCCTGGTCTGCCTCGGTTACCCTTTCCATCCGCCCGGCAAGCCCGAGCAACTGCGGACGAAGCATCTCGCTGACTTGAAGACGCCGACCCTCATCTTCCAAGGAACGCGCGACGAGTTCGGCACGAAGGAGGAGGTCGCGACCTACGGCCTCTCCGACGCCATCGAGGTGATCTGGCTGGAGGACGGCGACCATGATTTGAAGCCGCGCAAGAAGATCTCGGGTTTCTCGACGGCGGATCACCTGAAAACGGTGGCGGAGACGATTAAGGCACGGATGGCGTGACTGGATCGCGCAGACTTGCATGAAACTCGCCACCTTCAACATAAACAACATCAACAGCCGCCTCGAAAACCTCTTGGCCTGGCTCGCCAAGGCAAAACCAGACGTCGTCTGCCTGCAAGAGCTGAAGTCCCGCGATACGCAGTTTCCGCTGACCAGGTTCGCCAATGCCGGCTATGGCGCGGTGTGGAAGGGCGAGCCGACCTGGAACGGCGTCGCCATCCTTGCCCGTGGCACCGAGCCGGTACTGACGCGCGACGCGCTGCCCGGCGACGAAGCCGACCGCCAGGCGCGCTACATCGAGGCGGCGGTCGACGGCGTCGTCATCGCCTGCCTCTACGCGCCGAACGGCAACCCGAGGCCAGGACCGAAATTCGACTACAAACTCGCCTGGCACGAGCGCTTCGCGGCGTATGCGGGCGAGTTGCTCGACACCGGCCTGCCGGTGGTGCTCGCCGGCGATTACAACATCGTGCCCGAGCCGCGCGACATCTACCAAACCCACTCCTATGACGACAACGCGCTGGTCCAGCCGCAAAGCCGCGCCGCCTTTGCGGCGCTGATCGAGCAGGGCTGGACCGATGCGTTGCGCAAAGTCTTCCCGAAAGAAGAGAGGCTCTACACCTTCTGGGATTACCGCCGGAACCGCTGGCCGCGCGATGCAGGGCTCAGGCTCGACCATATCCTGTTGTCGAAGAAGCTGGCGCGGAAGCTGAAGGGGGCGGGGATCGACCGTGACATACGGGGCCAGGACAACGCCAGCGACCACGCGCCGGTGTGGGTGGAATTGGCGACCTGACCTTCTCCCACGAGGGGAGAAGGTCAGGGGGGCGCTGTCTCTCGCAAGTAGTGGCTGTGCAGTAACGACGTCTCAAGCCAGCTTTTGCGGACGTGGAAGGGGGATCTCAGACTTCATGCTTTTCATCTTGGACATTATTTCTCGCGCATCGCTCCCCCGCCATGGCTGACAACGCCCTCGTCCTCTTCATCTCCGCCCTTGTCCTCGCCGGCGCCGTCGCTCTCATCGCGCTCGCCCTGCGCTGGCGGCGCAAGCGGCGCAAGGCGCGCGGCAGCGCCGATCCGACCCGCGACTATGCGCCCCGCACCGCCTGGGGCCTGACATCCAGCAAGCTCAATTTCTCCTCCTTCGTCTTCATGGATGTCGACGGCGACGGAACCTATGGCCAGGCTGACCGCCCGATGGCCGGCATCGTGGTGCGGCTGTTCAACGAGCACGGCCGCTTCATCGTCGCGGCGCGAAGCAACGCTGCCGGCTTTGCCAATTTCCCGATGTCGTCGACACGGCGCAGCGCCGCGATTCGCTCGCCCGGCACCTATCGCTTTTCGGTCTCGGTGCCGCCGGGCTGGCGTGCCAGCGGCGCCAACGAGAACCAGCTTGTGCGCCTAGTGGACGCGCCCGGCTCGCTTGTGGGCCTGGCCGGCGAGGGCCTGCCAAGGCCCGTCGGCCTCACGCCGGCGCGCATGGTGAGCGGCAGGATGCCGGCCGCGGCCACGGCAACGCTATCCGTGATGGGCAAGGGCCGGCTGCTCGACAGTCGGCCGCTCAGCCCGGGCGAGGCCTTCCGCTTTACTCTCGCGGGCGAAGCGGATGAGATCGTGATTGCCGGCGGCGGGCTCGACCGGCGCCTCGCGTTGTCGGCCTATCCGGCCGAGCTTGGCCTGCTCGCGCCCGGCGCGCTTGAGCCCGATGCGGCGCTCAGCACCATCGGCTTCGACGATGTCACCACCCGCGGCCTGTGCAAGATACCGTCGGGCCATGCCGGGCTCGGCTGGTACAATCTCAACGCCATGTCGCGTGACCACACCAAGAACAGCGAGGGCTATGTCAACGGCAACGTCTCGGGCGCCTACATCGCCTACACCAGCAGCGGCCATCCGGCAGAGTTCAGCCGCGCTGCGCCCTTCGGCTTCCATTCGGTGATGCTGACTGCCGCATGGCTGCGCTCAGAGGGGGAGACCGCGCTGGTCGAAAGCTGGCTGGGGGACGAGTTGGTCGCGCGCGACGACGTCGCGCTGTCGGCGCTGGCGCCGGTTCACCACGCGCCGATGCTGAAGGCGGTGACGCGTGTACGCCTGTCGACGACGCATCACTGGCAGATGGTGCTAGATGATCTGGTGCTGGCGCTCTGAAGAGTGTGCCGAAAATGCGCAGCCTTTCGCCGGCAGGCTGCTCCGTGCGAGTACTGCCGGCAGGTTGCAATCCGACTGTCCGACTACGCTGCCGCGCCGTTGGCGAGTGAAACAACTGCCGCAACGGTCGCCGAAAGCTTGCCTTTGCGGACAAAGGTCGGCTTCTCGTAGGTCTTCTTCATGATAACCCCCTTATCACTGTCTCAAAATCGTTTAAGTCAGCGGCGGCGGCTGTGTGGATGGAGCCACCTGCGCAGTGACTGCCGAAAGCCGGCCCTTTTTCACCAGGGAAGGCCTCTCATAAATCTTCTTCATGCCAAGCTCTCCTAAAAATCCCCGTCGGACGATGTCACAAGGGCCTTTCCTGTCAACCAAGCCGGCTAGCAGTCCCGTCTATTCTTGGGAAAATGTGGCTTTCTGCTCACAGTGTCGGTCGGTCACGGTGCGAGAGAGCCGGGCATGGCGATTTGGTCGGCCGGGCGTGTAAATCCGAGAAGGCATCACTCGATCGAAAAGACATGCTTGGCCAAAGCACATTTATCGTTCCTCGTGTGATGTCTTGCACTTAGCCTCCGCGCCAAGCTCCGCTAAGATGGCTGGTGGCTTCCGCCATTGAAGGCGGCTGGGGGATAGATGAAAGGATCGACCGACAGCCTGCTGGCGCTGGCGATGCTCGTCGTCGGCTTCGCCTGCTTCGCCAAGCTCTGTGTGGCGCTGGGCGGCAAACCCCCGGCCACGACGAGCGCCGAGATCTTCGGCGCTGCGGGCGTGCTTTCGATTCTCGCCGGGTTTTTGTTCCTTGCCGGTCTGCTGCCGGCGGCGGCAAGGCATGATCCTTCGGCGCCTCTCTTTGGCCGCGATGCCGAGATCGTGCCTACCGGGCGTTCTACGCTGCGCCGTATCGTGCTTGCCGTGCCGCTCATTGCGCTGTTCGTCATCGTCGCCGACCAGTTCGGCCCGTGGCGGGAAGCCGTCCGCGAACAGCCGGCGCAGCCGAAGGAAGTCGCCACCGCTCCGGCGCAACCGGCGCCGCCATCGGCCGGGCCCGTGTCTGCTCCCGCGCCAGAGCCGGCCGTGCCCGCGCGGGAATCGGCCGCGAAGCCGTCACCGCCAGCCGAGCTGGCACCAGCGCCCGTCACCCCGGCACAGCCCGTCCAGCAAACCGCGCTGGCGCCGGCCGCGCAGCCTGAAATGGCCACGCCGCCTGAGACGGTGGCGCCGCTCCCGCCGCAGCCCTCGGCGCAGCCGACCGCGCCGGAGGGCCATCGTGACGCTGTAGTCTGGCTGGCGGTGTCGGCAGACGGGCATGAGATCATGAGCGCCAGCACCGACCGCATGATCAAGCTCTGGGACATCGACGGCAAGCGCCTGATCCGCAATCTGGGCGTCCATAAGGACATGGCGCGCACCGCGCTCTTCATGCCGGACGGCAGAACCGCGCTCACCGCCGGCGACGACGGCGAGATCGCGCAGCGCCAGCTGTCCGACGGCGCGGTGCTGCACGTCTTCTCCTCAGGGCAGAACGGCGGCGTCAACAAGCTCGCCGTCAGCCCCGACGGTAAGCGCGCCGTCAGCGGGCACGACACCGGCTCCGTCATCGTCTGGGATCTTGAGAAGGGCACTGTCCTGCACCTGCTGCCCGGCCATGACTGGTCGGTAAGCGCCGTCGCCGTCTCACCCGACGGCACCAAGGCGTTGACCGCCAGCATCGATGGCGAGCTGAAGCTGTGGGACATAGTCGCCGGCAAGCAACTGCGCAGCTGGCTCGGCCACGACCGCGGCGCTTACGGTGCGCTCTTCACGGCCGACGGCCATCATGCGGTGACCGGCAGCGGCGACTACACGATCAAGCTCTGGGACCTGGATAGCTTCAAGGAAGTGCGCCGCTTCGACGGCCATTCCGGTACCGTCTATGCGCTGGCGCTGTCGGCGGACGGCAAACGCCTGGGCTCCGTCTCGCTCGACGGCACCGCCAGGCTATGGAACATGGACACCGGCGCCGAGATCGCCGAGTTCGACCCCGGCACCGGCCCGATATACGCGGTCGCCTTCGCCGCCGACGGCACGCTGCTGACCGGCGGCATCGACCGCACCATCCGCGACTGGCCGGCAGCAGGCGGGGATGGCACGGTGCTGTTCGCTGGGGCGCCGGAGTAGCTTTTTATTACAGCGTATATTTCAGAACGGCCCAGATTGCGCTATCAACTACTGTTGATTGCAAATGGGCGGGTGATCTTGAGCAATTTCGAATGGCCACCTGGGTCGCAGACGAAAGTCTATAGCCCGCGTTTGCCGCGTCCCGGGCCATTGCTGTGCCTCGCCTTGGTAGTCCTGGCCGTCTATGTCCTGTTCGGGCCGGTCAAAAACTACTATGTGCAGTGGTCTGCCATAAGAAAGATGCAGGCCGCCTTCCTGGCCAAAGACTATGGTGAAGAGTTTCGACAGCTTTCGCTGCTTGCTAACATGGGCAACGTGGATTCGCAGGGCTATCTAGGCGCTATGTACTGGCGCGGCGAAGGAACCGCGCAAAACGACTAGCAGGCGGTCTATTGGTGGCGCAAGTCCGCTGACGGAGGAAATGCGGAGGCTCAGGCCGCGCTTGGTCAGGCTTATTCTCTGGGGCGCGGTGTCGCGAAGGACGATCAGCTTGCCGCCAGTTTGGCGAAAAAAGCGGCCGACAAGGGCAATGCTAATGGCGAATACCAGCTCGGCGCTCTGTACTTTCGGGGCCAGGGGCTGACCAAAAGCGATGAGCAGGTGGCGCAAGGCGGTCGATGCGGGGAGCGTCGAGGCCGCTTACAGTCTCGGTCAGGTTTACTTCGACGGCCAGGGCGTCAAAAAAGACGACAAAATGGGAGCGATGTGGACCCGCCGGGCGGCCGACAAGGGGCATCCAGAAGCCGCCTATGTCCTCAGCAAGGCTTACAAGTTCGGTCTAGGAGTCGGCAAAGACAGCCAGCTCGCAGCCATATGGGCGCGCAAGGCTGCGGATCAGGGGAACGCGAATGGCCAATACATGCTCGGCGTTCTCTACCATGAAGGTGAAGGGCTGGCGCAGGACGAGAGGCTGGCATTTCAATGGTGGATGAAGGCCGCGATCAGCGGCGTTCCCCAGGCGCAGTATAGCGTTGGAAGCGCTTATACGCTCGGAAAGGGCGTGGGCAAGGACGACGCTCAAGCTGCAGCGTGGTATCGCAAAGCGGCCGAGCAAGGCGACGTTCAGGCGCAGTCGGCGCTGGCAGCCGCTTATTCAACGGGCAGAGGTGTTGCCAAGAGTGACGCGGACGCGGCGTCTTGGTGGTTGAAAGCAGCCAACCAGGGCGACGCCAGCGCGCAGTCGAATCTTGGAGTCGCCTATTCAAAAGGCATTGGCCTGGTCCAAAGCGATGCGAATGCGATGCTTTGGTGGCTGAAGGCGGCCAAGCAGGGGCATGTTTCAGGTCAGTTGGGGGTTGGATACGCCTACGCCAATGCCAAGGGCGTAGCCAGGGACCTCAAAGCAGCCGAGTTCTGGTGGCTGGAGGCGGCAAAGGCCGACAATGTCGATGCTGAGTTCGGTCTTGGGACGCTCTACTATTTTGGGATTGACGGCAAGCCAAACTACCGCGAAGCGGCCAAGTGGTTCCTCAAGGCAGCGGAGCACGGCAACGCCCAGGCCAAGACCTATATCGAGCTTATGAAGCAGAACGGCCAGTTCGACAGCAAGACGTTGTGATCGCGTGCAAAGCTGCGAGCATCGCGAACATTAACAAGCGCTGGCGCGGTCTAAGCCGTCGGCAGGACAGCATCTCCCTCTGCCGGTCCATCCTCCACCGCAGGCGAAACCCATCGCGACATCTAATCTCCCCCTTGCGGTATAGACATCCGGCAGGGCAAGAGGTGACGGAAACGCCAACCTAACAGCCAATCATGTCCACACTCCACCTCGTCGAAGCCTCGATCGCCGACCTGCGCCGTGCGTTAGAAGCGGGCACCGTCACCAGCGTCGAATTGGTTGGCGCATATCTGCGGCGCATTGCCCATTACGACCGCCACGCCATCGCGCTCAACGCCGTGCCGATCCTCAATCCAAAGATGTTCGAAGAGGCGGAAGCTTCCGACCGGCGGCGCCGAGAGGGCAAAACTCTCGGGCCGCTCGACGGTATCCCTTACACCGCCAAGGACAGCTACAAGGCGAAGGGCCTAACGGTCGCCGCCGGCTCGCCGGCCTTCGAGTATCTGGTCGCCACCGAGGACGCATTCACCATCGCCCGGCTGCGCGCGGCGGGCGCGGTGCTGATCGGGCTCACCAACATGCCGCCGATGGCCAATGGCGGCATGCAGCGCGGCGTCTATGGCCGCGCCGAAAGCCCGTACAATGCCGACTGGCTGACCGCCGCTTTCGCCTCAGGTTCGTCCAATGGCTCGGGCACGGCGACGGCCGCGAGCTTCGCCGCCTTCGGGCTGGGCGAGGAAACCTGGTCGTCCGGCCGCGCGCCGGCCTCCAACAACGCGCTTGTCGCCTACACGCCCTCGCGTGGCGTGATCTCGGCGCGCGGCAACTGGCCGCTGGTGCCGACGATGGATGTGGTGGTGCCGCATACGCGCACTGTTCCCGACATGCTGGAACTGCTCGACGTGATCGTCGCCGACGATGCCGAAGCGAGGGGCGATTTCTGGCGCGTGCAGCCCTGGGTGCCGATCCCGCAAGCCTCGACGCTGAGGCCGGCAAGCTATGCCGGGCTGGCGTTGCAAGGCGCGCTCAAGGGCAAGCGGCTCGGCGTGCCGAAAATGTATATCGGCAAGGACGCCGGCGCCGAGCGGCCGATCGAGACCCGCGCTTCGGTGCTGGAGCTCTGGCGGCAGGCCGCGCGTGACCTGGAAGCGCTCGGCGCCGAGGTGGTCGAGGTCGATTTCCCCGTCGTCTCCAATTACGAGCGCGACCGGCCGGGCGCACGCTCCATGGTCGATCGCGGCCTGGTGCCAAAGGAGTTTGCCGCCCGCGAGATCTGGGATCTCTCGATCTGGTCGTGGGACGATTTCCTGCGCGCCAATGCCGATCCGGCCATCCCCGATCTCGCATCTGTCGATGGCCCGAAGATCTTTCCGCAGCCGCCGGGCGCGCTGCCCGACCGCTACGGCGACGACGGTTTTGACCTTGCCGAATATGTCGAGCGGGCGAAGCAAGGCGTGGCGCCGCTGCAAGAAATTCCCACCATGGAGGAAGGGCTGAAGGGTCTGGAGGCAACGCGCCGCGTCGATTTCGAGGAGTGGCTGCAGGCGAACAGGCTCGATGCCGTGGTGCTGCCCGCCGCCGCCGATGTCGGCCCGGCCGATGCCGACGTCAACGAGGCCTCCGCCGAGCTCGCCTGGCGCAACGGCACCTGGGTCGCCAACGGCAATCTCGTCTGGCGCCATCTCGGCATCCCGACGGTGACGGTGCCGATGGGCACCATGCCCGATATCGGCATGCCGGTGGGCCTGACCTTCGCGGGCAAGGCCTATGACGACACGGCGCTGCTGCGCTTCGCCGGCGACTACGAGCGCGCCACCCAGCGCCGCACCGTCCCGCCGCGCACGCCGGCGCTGGCGGATGATGTGTTCGCAGAGAGCAGGGGCGCTGGAGGTCGCGCCGGCGATGAGTCGCTCACGCTTTCGCTGGTTGCCGAAACGGTTCGCGCTGGCGACACCGACGAGATCGCGATCGCGCTGGAGATCGATGCTGCCGGCACGGGACCGGATGCAGCCACCGTCAAGGTCCACGTAAACGGTGAGCCGGTCCTCATGCAGGCGGATGGCAGCCGCTACACCGGTCGGGTCGTGTTGCCGGCCTCGACACATCAGGGCTTCCACAGCGTCTGGCGCGGCTCCTATGGCTCGATCGTCACGGCGATCGTGCGGTTGCCGGATGGATGCGTAGCGGGGGCTTATGTGGTGACAGGCGGGATTGGCTGAGGCGCCGAAACTGCTGATCTCCCCCTTGTCGGGGAGATGGCCGGCAGGCCAGAGGGGGGCGCTGTCCCGCCGGCGTCTCAGTTAACTTGGCAACCAGTAGTGACGTGTCTCGCAAGAGACAAATGCGCGAAGTAGCGTTCCTTCGCGCCCCCCTCTGCCCTGCGGGGCATCTCCCCGACAAGGGGGAGATCAGCAGTTCAGGCGCCGCTGCTACTCCACCCAATCCACCACCAGCGCGACCACCCCAAACGCCGCCCCCGCCGCGCACACGGCATTCCATCCGCCCCACGCCCAGCTAATCCCCGCCAGCAGCGACCCAACCGCGCCGCCGAGGAAGAATATCCCGACGAAGAGCCCATTGAGCCTCCCGCGCGCCTTCGGCTGCAGCAGGTTGACGGCGCGGCGGCCGAGCGTCTGGTCGCCGGTGACGCCGATGTCGAGCAGCACGGCGCTGGCGCCCATCAGCGCGAGCGGCAGCCATGCGCCGCCGGCTTCGATCGCGCCCGCCCAGGCGGCGAGGCTGAGCGCCGCGATCACACCGAGATGGCAGGCGATCGTCGCCGGGCGGGTAAGGCTGCGGTCGCCGGCGCGGCCGAAGAGCGGCGTCACCGCGGCGCCGCCGGCACCGGCCAGCGCGAACAGCGCGATACCGCGCTGGCCAAGCTCGAAGGGTGGAGCGGCGAGCCGGAGCGCCACCGCCGTCCAGAACACGCTGAAGGCTGCCATCACCAGGCTGGCGGTGAGGGCGCGGCGGCGCAGCACCGGCTCCTGGCGTAAAAGCTCCAGCAGCGAGGCGATCAGCGCCGCGTAGCTCGACTGCGCCGGCGGTCGCCGCCTGGGCAAGGCGAGGCCGAGCAGGATGGCGAGCAATGCGAGTGCCGCGGCGCTGATGCCGTAGAAGGCGCGCCAGCCGAACGCGTCGGCGACCAGGCTTGCCAGCGGGCGCGAGAGTAGGATGCCGATCATCAGCCCGCTCATCACGTCGCCGATGACGCGCCCGTCCTGGCCGGGCGGCGCCATCGAGGCCGCGACCGGCACCAGCACCTGGATGCAGGAGCAGGCGGCACCGAGAACGAACAGCACGGCGAGCAGCGAGCCTGCCGAAGGTGCGAATGCAGCGACGGCGGCCGCTAGCGCCCCCGCGCCTAGCATGCGCAGCACCAGCACCCGGTTCTCGACGAGGTCCGACAGCGGCACCAGGAAGAACAGCCCGGCGGCATAGCCGAGCAAAGTCGTCATCGAGACGAGCCCGCTTGCCGAGGTCGCGGCGCCCAGCGAATGACTTATCAGCCCGACCAGCGTTTGCGGCGCGAAGAGGTTGGTGGCGATGATGCCGGTCGAGGCGGCAAACAGCAGCGTCTGGGATCTGGTGATGGTTTCGGCTGGTCGATCGGCCAGTTGTGCATTGCCGTGCATGATTTCCTCGTTGTCGGCATATCCGGCGAGGACTTTATTGCGAACGAGCATAATGCTACAATTGAATTGACATGATAATGATTATGCGAGGTACGCATGAACATTCACGACCTCGAAGCCTTTGTCGCCGTCGTCGAAACCGGCTCCATCGTCGGCGCTTCGGCGAGGCTCAACCTTACCCAGCCAGGTGTCACGCGCCGCATCCAGAACCTCGAGGAGCGGCTGGCGACGCCCTTGCTCGACCGCCAGTCGAAGCCGCTGAAGCCGACCGCCTCGGGCCGCGAGGCCTATGAGCATGGCCGCCGCGTGCTGCGCTCGCTGGAGGATCTGAAGGCCGGCGTATCGCCGGCGGGCGAGGTGAGGGGCGAATTCCGCCTCGGCATCATGCCCTACCTCTCGACCAGCGCGCTCTCCGAGCCGCTGGACAGCTTGCGCGCAGCCTTCCCGCAACTGACGCTGAAGATCACCTCCAGCCTGTCGCCGCGCCTGGTTGAGCAGGTGCTGCACAGCGAGATCGACGCGGTCGCGGTCTGCCTCGCCGAGGGCGTCGCGCCGCCACCCGAATTGGTCAGCGACGATCTCGGTGTGCAGGAGGTTTTGCTGGTGGCCTCGCCCAGCCTCGGCGTGCCGAAGCCGGTCGAGCTCGACGGGCTGTCGCGTTACCCCTGGGTGCTGAACGAAACCGGCTGCGGTTTCCGCGCCTTCATCCGCCACCGCTTCGAGGTGGCGCGGCTGCCCTTCCATGTCGGCGTCGAGGCGCAGGGTGCGGATCTGCGCATGTCGCTGGTGGCGCGCGGCCACGGCATCGGCGTCGTCACGCCCGGCGCGCTGTCGGGCAGCCCCTGGCGCGACGCGGTCGAGGTGGTCGACTGCCCCGGCTTCAAGCCGCAGGTGCGCTGCTGGCTGCTCCACCGCCCGCCGGCCGGCAGGCTGGCGCGGCCGATCGCGGCCTTCCGAGACGCACTGGCCGAGGCGCTGAAAGGCCCGATGCCCCTGATGTCGTGAGGCGGCGCTATCTCCCCGGGGGAGAAAGCGATTTCAACACTTTAGCGAAGCTAAGTGTTAGAAATCGCAAGAGAGGGTGCGCAGCGCCGACCTTCCCTTTGCTCAACTCAGGAGAGGGCAGGGAGGCGAGCCATGAATCCCAAAACTGCCGCTGCATTTTGACGAATACGGGCACCACGTCATAACCTTCGTCAAAATATGTTGACTAATTCGCTCTCCTTGGGACGCTCTCCCGCTTTCACCTTGCAGACCACCAATCCACGACTCATGTCTGTCACGGTGCCTTCAGGGAAAACATTGCAACTCGCGCCGTAACAAAAGGGCAGAATTCCTTCCACTTCGAGCTGCTTGCGGATTTGGCACAGGGCTTCGAAATAGTCGTCTTCTTCCGCCTCGATGACCTTGTTC
This sequence comes from Mesorhizobium silamurunense, assembly GCF_014843905.1. Lineage (NCBI taxonomy): Bacteria > Pseudomonadati > Pseudomonadota > Alphaproteobacteria > Hyphomicrobiales > Phyllobacteriaceae > Mesorhizobium > Mesorhizobium silamurunense. Next base: position 39,710 of record NZ_LPVS01000044.1, read on the forward strand.
CGATAACTGCAGGTGAGTCTGCACCTGGTTCCCACGTCATGCAGCATGAACACCGCTTGCTCCTTACCCCCGGTGCCTCCTCCGATCAGGAATACGGTGTATTGTTCATTCATTGTCATCCCCCAGGCCCTCGACCATCGTGGTTGTGACGTTTTACAAGTTCAGCTGGGGATTGTCAGTCCTGACTCAAGGCCGGCTCGTCACAGCCTTGACCCATCCCCCACCCACGCTATCTTCGCGCCATGCCAGACACCGCACCCTCTGCCGCCGCTCCGCTCATCGTCATCGACCTGCAGACCGGCATGTTCGACGGCCGTTTCGATCCGCCGATCCATGATGCCGATGCAATCGCCGTGCGCGCCCGCGCGCTGATCGACTGGGCGCGGAAATCCGGCCGCAAGGTGGCCTTCATCCGTCATGACGGGCCGGCGGGCGATCCGCTGGCGCCGGGCGCGTCCGGCTGGCCGGTGTGGCCGCTGCTCGGCCAGGCCGCAGACGAGCCGACCTTCGGCAAGACGGTCGGCAATGCGTTCTCCAACGCGGCCCTTGCCGAATGGGTGGCGGGGCAGGGCGCGGAGGACGTCGTGCTCATCGGCGCTCAGACGGATTTCTGCGTTGCCGCCACGGTGAAAGGCGCCTTTGCCGAAGGGCTTGGCGTCACCGTGGTTTCGGACGCCCATTCGACGCTGGATTCCCAGGAGGAGAAGGCGTCCGACATCATCGAGCGGCACAACCAGGCCTTTGCGGAGCAGGGCGCGCGGATGACGACGACGGCGGCGCTGGTTGGGGCCTGAGGGCTGAAAGGCCGCGATCCTTCGCGCCGGCATTCGCAGTTCGTGAAACGAACTTATCATCCCGCAAAGGAGACCCGTCTTGCCCAATCTTTCCCTGCCTGCCGAAGGAGGCTGCCGCTGCGGCCGCGTGCGCCTGAGGATCTCGGCAAAGCCTTTGCTCACCATGGCCTGCCACTGCACCGGCTGCCAACGGATGTCGTCCAGCGCCTATTCGTTGAGCGCCGCCATTCCCGCGGACGGCTTCGAGATCACCAAGGGCGAGCCGGTGATCGGCGGCCTGCACGGCGCCTCGAAACACTATTTCTGCGGCTACTGCATGACCTGGATGTTCACCCGGCCGGAAGGGCTTGACTGGTTCGTCAATTTGCGCCCGACCATGCTGGATGACCCCGCCTGGTTCACGCCCTTCGTCGAGACCTGGACCAGCGAGAAATTGCCCTGGGCGACCACGCCCGCCGCGCACAGCTATGCGGCCCTGCCGGCCTTCGAGGAATATGACGGGCTGGTCGCGGAATACGCCAGGTCCCAAGCCTGACACGCCAAGACAACCTGATCGGCCCAAACAAAACGGCGACCCGGGTCAGATCGCCGTTAAGTTCATGGTCGACGCGGCCGTTGGGGGCGACATTGTTGGGGATGTGCTTGGGCGTCCGCGTCGACCACGGCGGCCTCGTACCGCAGAATGCACTATCGCATATTTTTGGCGCGCGGAAACTTCCGCGATAGCGGAATAGGCAGGGGGCAAGGACTTCCCCACCGCCGCGTGAGATCATGGTTAACGGCGGCAGTTGCGAAGGTGACCAAGCGCGCAAATCTCCCCCTTGCGGGAAAGATCGGCGGCTTCGGCGAAAGACTTTCTATTTTCCGTCGCATTGACCTCGGCCTCCCGAACGGCAACGAATAACGCTCTCACTTCCAATGGATGCATCTTGCACCAGCCCCATTTCCTCAACGCAAAACTCACCGACGGCTCGCTGGCCGACCTGACCGTCTCCGACGGCCGCTTCAGCGCCATTACCCCTGCGGCCAACAATTCTGACAGCCCGCCGACCGGCGCCATCGACCTCGCCGGCCAACTGGTGCTGCCGGCCTTCGTCGAGGGCCACATCCATCTCGACACCTCCTTCTATGGCGATGCCTGGCGCCCGCATATGCCTTGCACCAACGGCTTCGACGTGCGCGAGCGGGTCGCCTTCCAGATGCAAAACCTTGAGCAGGCCGCGCCGATGGAAGAGCGCGCGAAAAACCAGCTCGAGCTTTGCGTTGGCAATGGCAGTCTGGCTATGCGCAGCCATGTCATGGTCGACGCCGCGGTCGGGCTGAAGCATGTCGAGACGATCCTTGCCGTGCGCGAAAAATACCGCGAGGCGATCGACATCCAGCTCGTCGCCTTCCCGCAGAGCGGCATTCTGTCCTCACCCGGCACGGCGGAGCTCCTGGACGAGGCTTTAAAACTCGGCTGCGGCCTGATCGGCGGGCTCGACCCGGCGAGCTTCGACCGCGACGTGAAGGGCCATCTCGACGTCGTCTTCGGCCTCGCCGAAAAGCGCGGCGTCGGCGTCGACATCCATCTGCATGACGGCGGCATGCTCGGCCTGTTCGAGATCGAGGAGATCGCCGCGCGGACCGCGGCGCTGGGCATGCAAGGAAAAGTCGCCATCAGCCACGCCTATGCGCTGGGCCATATTTCCGCCGACGCATTGGCCAGGGCCGGCGAGATGCTGGCCGCCTCCGGCGTTGCCGTCATGACCAACGCGCCGGGCAACGATCCCTTCCCGCCGGTGGCGGCATTGCGCAAGGCGGGCGTCACCGTCTTCGGCGGCTCCGACAACATCCGCGATTCCTGGTGGCCGTATGGCGATGGCGACATGTTGAACCGCGCCAACATAATCGGCTACCGCTCCGGCTTCTACGAGGACTGGGAACTGGAAGCGGCCTATGACGTAGTGAGCCGCGCCGGCGCGAAGGCGCTGGGCCTGGAGGGCTACGGCATCGCCGTCGGCGCCAAGGCCGATTTCGTCGCATTGAAGGCCGAGCACGCTCCGGAAGCGGTGGTGGCAGTGCCTAAGCAGCGCGCCGTGTATCGCCGAGGCAGGCTGGTCGGGAGGGACGGCAGGATGGCGGGCTGACGCCATCGCCACAGACATCGGGTTTTCGTGCAACAGCAAGTGCTTATTTGTTGCTTTGCTGCAACTGAACTCGCTCAAAAAGGTCTCGCGTTGAGGCTTTTGGTTATGCCGCGAAGTCCGCGTTGTGGTATTGATTTTGCATCGATCTATGCGGGGATCTTCCATGAAGCTGGCATTACTTTGTTCCGTTGCATTTCTCGCGGCATCCTCTCCGGTTCTGGCTGCGGATATCGTCCAGCCCATTGCGGCCATGCCTTTTTCGTGGACCGGCTTCTACATCGGCGGCCAGGCAGGCGGCGGATGGAACAATAGCCGCTGGTCGGGCGACTTCGTTCCCTTTAACACCAACGGCTCCGGCGGTATTTTCGGCGGACAGATCGGCTACAACTACCAGATCGACCAGTATGTCATCGGCATTGAAGGCGACCTTGCGGGCTCGACCGTAAAGGGCGACAACCAATGTTCGACCACCCCTGGTACGACTTGCGAGACCAAGCAGGACTATCTGGCGTCGGTGCGCGGACGTCTCGGATACGCGTTCGACCGCTTCCTGATCTATGGTGACGCCGGCGTCGCATTCACCAAGTATAAGATCGCCGAGGTCGACCTTTTTCCTCAGTCGTTTGGTGGTGGCTCACGCGTCGGCTGGACTGCTGGTCTCGGCGCCGAATACGCTTTCACCGACCATTGGACCGCCGGCGTCGAATGGAATTACTACGACTTCGGCACCAAAGCCGGTGAAAGCGACCAGCTGCCGGGCTTCTTCGTCGACAACCGAAACACGGAAAACGTCGTCGTCGGCAAGATCAACTACAAGTTCTGAGGGTGACCACAGGCAAGTCGTGACAGGCGGGCGACCGCGACGCGAGTTCTGCTGGTTTGTCTGACAGGCCCAGCCTGCGCGCCGCAACTGGGCTAGCCAGGGGGCCAAATCATGAAGAAAGAATATTTGAAACCGCACATGATCTATCGAGCCGGCACGCGATTGCCAAGGATGGCGCAATGATCGGGTGAGGGCCGGGCGGCGCCGAGAAAATTGGCTGCCGCCAGGCCTTCGCATGGATCGTTTCGCTGGCGCCGACGTTCCTTCCGATGAAACAGAGATCGGGAGGAATCCATGGCTGACCAGAGCAGGGAAGACCGCATCCGACAGCGAGCCTATGAGCTTTGGGAAAAGGAAGGAAAGCCCGAGGGCGCCGACTTGCGCTTTTGGGAACAGGCGATGGGCGAGATCGACGAAGAAGATCAAAGGCAGGATAGGTCGGGCAAACGCGCCGGCCAGGGCGGCGCATAGAGCAATTCCAGGAAAAGTGCGTAGCGGTTTTCCGTTCGGAATTGCGTAAAAAACAAATGCTTGGGAGCGGATCAGCGATTCTCTGAAAAGCTGATTCGCTCTAGCCCGGAGCGCCATGAATACGCGGCCCTGAAGTGGGCCCCGCAACGGCGGGTCGCGGTTTGCTAGCCCGTCCATGATGGTCGTGTGGCAATGGATGTTCGCGACACCATCGGTCGAACACTGGCCTGGGCCAGCGGATGGTTCGACTATGCCGCGAATCCGTGGTTTCTCTATCAGGCCGCCATCATCGTCACACTGTTCCTCGCGGCCAAGCTCGCGGCGCGGCGTATCGAGCCGCTCGCGGAGGACCAAGCGCGCCAGATCAAGGGCCATCCCGGACTGCTGAGGGTCGTGATAGCCCTGTTGCGGCGCACCGATTGGATCCTCTTCGCGCTCTTCCTGTTTGCAGCACTCAGCGTCTTGCGTGCCTTCACCTGGCCAAGCCGTACCCATCTCCTCCATATCGCGCTTTCGCTGTCGCTTGCATGGCTGGTGGCGTCGGTGCTGTCACGCATCATCCACAACCGCCTCGTCGCCCGGCTTCTCGGCTGGCTGATCTGGATCTATGCGGCGCTTGTCATCTTGGGCATCAGTGAGGAGACTGGAACCTTCCTCGACAGCCTCGCGATCTCGTTAGGCGCGATCCGTTTGTCGGCCCTCCTGCTGTTCAAGGCGCTACTGCTGCTGGTCGCCGCGGTCTGGTTTGCCGTGGTCATCGGCAACTATGTCGATGAGCGCGTCCGCATCTCCGAGGAACTGACGCCCTCGATTCGCGTCCTCGTCGGCAAGGTGGCAAAGATCGGCCTGGTCGTGGTTGCCGGCGTTGTCGCCCTTTCCGCCATCGGCATCGACCTCACGGCGCTAACGGTTTTCTCCGGAGCGATTGGCGTCGGTCTCGCCTTCGGGCTGCAAAAGGTCGTTTCGAACTTCGTCTCCGGCATCATCATCCTGCTCGACAAGTCGATCAAGCCGGGCGACACCATCTCGCTCGAAGGCACATTCGGCTGGATACGTGAATTGCGGGCGCGTTTCGTCTCGGTGGTGACGCGCGACGGCCGCGAGTATCTCATCCCGAACGAGGACTTCATAACCCAAAGGGTCATCAACTGGTCGTTCAGCGACAATCTCGTGCGGCTCGACGTGGACTTTGGAGTGTCCTACGACGCCGACCCCCATAAGGTCAGCGAACTGGCGATAGAGGCCGCGATCAGCGTCGGCCGGGTCGAAGCCGACCGCCGGCCGGTCTGCTGGCTGACGGGGTTCGGCGACTCCTCGCTCAACTTCGTCTTGCGCTTCTGGATACATGACCCCCAGCAGGGGCTGACCAATGTGCGCGGCAAGGTGCTGCTGGCGCTGTGGGACACGTTCAAGCAGAACGGCATAGGCATCCCCTATCCGCACCGCGAGGTCATCGTGAGGGAGGCTGGGCCGACCGGCCTGAAAAGCAATTGGGCGGCACGTTGAAACGGCGGCGGGATCGCCACAACTCCATTTAGTTAGTTTGCATGCATATGTTTCAGGCTATTCCGGCTTCGTGAAGCATTTCACCGTTTCCGCGCAATCGGCTGGTTACAGACGCATCGCAAAAGCGGCGCCCTGGTGAGCGGGCAGCACCGATCTTTCTGCCGCTGCTTTGTGGAGGTCCCAATGTTTAAGAGCCTTAGCCGCATCCGAGCCGCCTTTGCGCAGGCGAGCAAGCGCCGCAGGACGGCGCGCGAGCTGAACAGCCTGCCGCCGGAGATCCGCAAGGACATCGGCTGGCGGGAGGCAGATCAGATCGAAGAGATCCGTTTGCCGTTTTAAAGGGCCGAGGCAGGCGCGAGCTTCCGGCCGAAGGGCGCCGGCCGAGCGCGTCTGGCGGCTCGGCCATTGCCCATCGGCGGCTTTCTCAGCTTATTTCCGCAACGACCGTCCCGGACACCGGGTCCGTCACGCCGAGATCGCCGCCGAGGTCTTCAAGCATATCGCGGAACGTGTCGAGAATGCCGATCATCGTCGGGCGCGCCGCGGCGAGGCTGTCCATGTCGTTCCACTCGCCGACCATGCAGAATGTACGCTCGCCGGTCTTGATCAGGGCGCCCTTGCGAAAGCCCTTGGCCTTCAGCGACACCTTCTCATGCGCATCGACGAAGGCCTTCTCCTTGCCTGGCTTGGTGCGAAAGCGGACTACGTTGTAGGCGGTCATAGCTTCCTCCGATCGATTTGAGCAGCATTCTCCTTGCGGCTCTGCGGCGCCGCGTCGGGTTGATCAGCCGGCGGGCTTGTAGACGCCGGCGGCCTTGTTGGCGGCCGCGAGCACCGCCTTCATGTCGAGCTCTTCGAGGACGACCATGTCGCTCACCGAACCACTTGCCCGCACCGCAAGCGCCATGCCCATCCCTGCAACCTGATCCGGCACCTCACCATTGACGACGACATCATAGAGGCCACGCGTGAACATCAGGCTGCTCATCTTGCCGCCGACGCTTTCAAAAAGCGCCTTGATTGCAACTTCCCGGTTCGATCCCTGCATCAGCCCTTTGGCGGCATGGGGTTCGTAATTCGCCAATATGGTAACCTTCATGGGAACCTCCTCCAAATATCATTGCCTCGGCTGCTCAATGGCTTGAGCAGAACCGAGGTGCTTGTTGTTTCACTGACATTTGACCTGGTCGTGGACCGCCTGGGCAAGCATGGCCAACGGCGGTCCAGCCGGAGCATGGCTTCGGCTCGCGATAATATGCGCCTATTCTAATATGACGACAATCCTGCTGTGCGCCCGGTTCGCTTGGCCGTTCTTACGGGCCGTTGCGGGATGGCAATGGCCAAGCCCGCATTCCCTCGCGCTACCCCAGCCACCACCACAACCCGCCGATCACCAGCGCGATCAGCGCCGCCACGCCGGCGAGTATCGCGTAGGAACCTATGATCATGCCATTGATGATCTTCTTGATGCTGGCGCGGTCGTTGAGGTTGGGGAAGGGCTCGTTCGGAAGCGGAACGCCGAGGAAATCGCAGAGCGGCGCCCAGCCGTCGGTGACCTTGAAGACCAGGAGCCTCTCCGGTGACACCGCCGCTTTCACTTCGTCGATATAGGCGTTGTAGCGCGCCACCGCTTTGTCGCGGTCGTTCATCACGCCTTTCAGCGTGCGGCCCCAGACCAGCTTGCGCGACATGTCGCCGAACTTGCGGCCGAACGGCGTGAGCCATTCCAGCACCCTGAACTGCCAGACATTTTCGGTGAAGTAGATCGTGTCGATGGTGCTTTCGTACCAGGCCTCGGCGCCGCTCGGATGCAATGTCAGAAGCACCTTGGCGTCGGGGTAGGCCGCCATCAGCTCGCGCCACACGCAGCAGCCTGGATTGTCGACGGTCGCGCGGTAGTTGGCAAAGACCCGGCTCCAGTCGTGCTGCGTGCCCGCCGGGCTGTTCGCCACCTTGCGCCAGAAGTCGAGATGGCCCTTGTTGGCCTTGTTTATGATGACTTCCTGCATGTGGTAGCTCGGAAAGCCGAGTTTGTTCAGCGCGGCGAAAGTGGACCACGTGCCGGTGCGGCCGAATCCGGCCCCGATAAGCTCGAGTGTCATGCCGTCCCCCTTCGGTCGGATTGATTTTCTTCTTGGTAGGCCGGCCTAGGCTTGCATGCTGCGCCAATGTCACTTCCTGGGCAACATTTTTCCATTAGCATTGCCGAAAATATGTGGGCCAAATGTCGCCTGAACGATGCGCAATGACCGTTTTGTGTATTCACGCAAGCGGCGTGGCCTGATAATAGGTCAACTAAGCTGACCTAAATACGAAGCCATAAGTACAAAGCACTGCGGGAGGTGCGCCTTGACCCTGTTGAACCTTCTGGCCTCGCGCTCCTCGCGCATGAAGGCCTCGGAAATCCGCGAGCTGTTGAAGCTGCTCGACCAGCCCGACATCATCTCCTTTGCCGGCGGCATTCCGGACCCTTCGCTGTTTCCGGCCGAGGCCATCGGCGACGCCTACCAGGCCGTGCTTGGCGGCGCGGAGGCAGGCACTGCGCTGCAATACCAGGTCAGCGAAGGGTTCCTGCCGCTGCGCAAATGGCTGGCCGGCTATATGGGCAAGCTCGGCGTGGCCTGCGACGAGGGCAACATCTTCATCACCTCCGGCTCGCAGCAGGCGCTCGACTATCTCGGCAAGCTCTTTTTGTCTCCCGGCGACACCGCGCTGGTCACCTGGCCGACTTATCTCGGCGCGCTGCAGGCTTTCAACGCCTATGAGCCGCGCTACGACCGGCTCAACACGGCCGGAGGCAACATGACGCCGGAGGCCTATCGCGCGGCAGCCGCTGCTAATGGCGGCAAGGTGAAGTTCGCCTATCTGGTGCCGGATTTCGCCAACCCGACCGGCAACACGCTCGATGCCAGGCAGCGCGAGGCGGTGCTCGATCTCGCCGGCGAGCTCGACATCGCCGTCGTCGAGGACGCCGCCTACCGGGCGCTGCGCTACGACGGCGAGGCCGTGCCGCCGATTCTTTCGCTCGACTGCGCGCGCTCCGGCGGCATCGACAACGCCCGCACGCTCTATTGCGGCTCCTTTTCCAAGATCCTCTCGCCCGGCATGCGCGTCGGCTGGGTCTGCGCGCCGCGCCATGTGGTGGAGAAGCTGGTGCTGATGAAGCAGGCGTCCGACCTGCATAGCCCCTCGATCAACCAGATGGTCATGCACCGCGTCGCCGAAACCATCTTCGATGGCCAGGTGGAGAAGCTGATCGGCGCCTATCGCCGGCGCCGCGACGCGCTGATCGGCGCGCTGGAAGCCAGCATGCCGAAGGGCATCTCGTGGAGCCGGCCGGACGGCGGCATGTTCGTCTGGCTGACGCTGCCGGAAGGTAGTGACGCCACCGATCTCCTGGCGCGTTCGGTGCAGGAGGCGCGCGTCGCCTTCGTGCCGGGCAACGCCTTTTACGCCGACGGCACCGGCCGCAACACGCTGCGCATGTCCTTCACGCTTGCCGATGACCGCGCGGTGAACGAGGGCGTGCCGAGGCTGGCGAAGCTGCTGCGGGGGTAAGGCGCCGGCGCTGCCACCTTCGGCAGCGTAGGAGATTGGCGAAGGCCGGTGCGAAGCCCAATCTCCCCCCTTGGGGGAGATCAGCTCTTCCTTCGCCGGCTATCACCTCCCGCTCGCGCAGGCGTGATCGGTAGTGCGCAGGCGTGATTATCGGCGCGTCCGATTCTTCGGCTAGGGTCCCGGCCGATCCAACACCCCTGGATCGACCGGCCGCGAGGTCCCACCTTCACGGCCCGAACGAAAGAGCCCCGACGGCCTCCACCGGCGGGGCTTTTTCATGGGCCTTTCCCGCGCCGGCGGGCCGACGCGGTAAAGCGGGCCAAGCGGCGCTACTTGTTGCAGTTCTGCATATCGGAGGTCATGGCGCCGCTGGGGGTATTGTTGTCGGTGTCGTAGCCGCCGCTGTCCTTGCAGCGATCTTCCATGCCGTTCGTCTTGTTCGTGGAACTCGTCGTGGTGGTATCCGTCTGACTCGGCGTTGTACCTGTCACCGTTTCGCCAGCATTCATACCACCCGACACGCTGCCCGACGCATTCGCGCCACCGCTTGTGCCAGCCGATTGTGCCATCGCGGCCGAAGTCGCGAGCGCAAGGGTAGCATGCAAACTGCGAGGATTTTCTTCATCATGAGGAAATCTCCATCGGTTTGCATCGTTGATTAATTTGCCAACGGAGCATTCCAAGGGATGTTCCCGGCTTGAAAGAATTTGTGAAGGCCGCATCGCTGTGCCTTTTTGAGGCTTGGCGGGCGGATCGCATGGCGCTTGGCCCTTGTAGGGGAGGGCCGACAAGGTCAAATGTGTCGCCCGGGTTCGTGGGAGAGGATGGTATGGATGCATCGCCGCGCGTGACGCTGCTCATCGGCAGCGCCCCCGATGTCATGCGCTGCGCCGCCTGGCCGAAGCATGCCTTCGCCGGCATCGTTGCCATCAACAACGCCTGGCGCGTGCGCCCCGATTGGGACGCGCTGGTGCATGCTGGCGATTTCCCGGCCGATCGCATGCCGCAGCCTGGCCCGTCGCGGCAGATTTTCAGCGCCCCCGACTACGTGCCGGCGCAAAACGCTTTCGGCGGCTTCGTCTATGCCGGCGGCACCATGTCGATGACGGCGGCCTACTGGATCGTCCACAGCCGGCGCCCGGACATGCTCGCCTTCCTCGGCTGTGACATGATCTATGATCACCCCGGCAATAGCCATTTCTACGGCACTGGCCGGCCCGACCCGCTGCGCGACGACGTCACACTGCAGAGCCTGGAGGCCAAGTCCGCGCGCCTGCTCATCCATGCGCTGCGGCGCGGCACGCTCTGCGTCAACCTGTCGGACCTCTCGCGCAGCCGGCTGGTTTTTCCGAAACTTACCTTCGAGGAGGTTCGGGACCCGTCGCCGTCGCGCTTCGCCGCCATGCGGGCCGAATTGCGCGCCGGCATCGATATCGAGGCGGTGGAGGCGGCCGAGGCGCTGGAGCGCGAGTTCGGCTATTTCTACGAGGACGGGATGTACTGGAACCACCTCGACGAGATCGACGGGGCCAAGCTTGCCCACGTCGACCGGCTCTGGATGGCTGCCGTCGCGGATCTGGTGGCTCCGCCGCTGGAGGAATGCAACGCGGCGGAGTGAATCTCCCCTCGAGGCCCTCGAGGGAGAGATTGGCGGCCGCCGTCACGCAAAGTTGCTGGGTGCGGCGGGGCCTTTCGGCTAAACTCTGCGATCTTAGCCAGGAGGACGGCCATGATCCCACGTCTCAGCCTCATCGCGCTTGCCTTCGCCGCCTTCGCCACCCAGGCATCCGCCTTCGAAATCTCCAGCCCGTCGGTCTCCAACGGCAAATGGGCTGCAAAATATCTCGGCGACAAGGCCGGATGCGGCGGCAAGAGCGTCTCGATCGCGCTTGCCTGGAAGGACCCGCCGGCCGGCACCAAGAGCTACGCGCTCACCATGTTCGATCCCGACGCCAATGGCGGCAAAGGGTTTTGGCATTGGCTGGCCTGGAACATCCCGGCAAGCGCCAAGGGCCTGGCCGAAGGCGCCGGCTCCAAGGGCGGCAAGCGCTTGCCCAAGGGCACGGTATCCGGCGAGGGCGGCGTCGGCCGCGCCGGCTATTTCGGCCCATGCCCGCCGCCCGGCAGCGGCGCGCACCACTATGTCTTCACGCTCTATGCGCTCGGCGAGCCGAAGCTGCGCACGCCGGAAAATCCGTCGCCGGAGATGGTGTCGGTGGCCGCCAAAAGCTCAGCGCTCGGCGAGGCGACAGTGACGTATACCTACGGGAGGTAGCGGCGCCTCCCCCTTGTGGGGAGGTCGGACCGAAGGTCCGGGTGGGGTCGGCGCCGTACCCCCGCCCCGCTGCTTCGCAGCGACCCTCCCCACAAGGGGGAGGGTAAAGCTCATCACTCCGCCGCTTGCAGCTTATCCTGCGTCTTCGTCTCGAAGTCGCTGGCGTCGTGGCGTTCGCGGAGTTGGTAGGCCGGGTCGCCGGAAATGCGGTTGACCATGCGGCCGCGCTTGACAGCCGGCCTTGCATCGATCGCGTCGGCCCAGCGCTGCACGTGCTTGTACTCGTGCACCGAGAGGAACTGCGCGGCATCGTTGTAGTTGCGGCCCTTGGCGAGCCCGCCATACCAGGGCCAGACCGCCATGTCGGCGATGGTGTAGTCCGGGCCGGCAAGGTATTCGCTTTCCGCCAGCCGCCGGTCGAGCACGTCCATCTGCCTTTTGGTCTCCATGGCGAAGCGGTCTATGGCGTATTCGATCTTTTCCGGCGCATAGGCGTAGAAATGGCCAAAGCCGCCGCCGAGATAGGGCGCCGAGCCCATCTGCCAGAACAGCCACGAGAAGGTTTCCGCGCGAGCGGCACGCTCTGTCGGCAGGAATTCGCCGAACTTTTCCGCCAGATAAGTCAGGATCGAGCCGGATTCGAACACCCGCACCGGCTTCGGCTCGCTGCGGTCCATCAGCGCCGGTATCTTGGAGTTCGGGTTGACCTCGACGAAGCCTGAGCCGAACTGGTCGCCGTCATTGATGCGGATCAGCCACGCGTCGTATTCGGCGCCCTTGTGGCCGCGCGCCAGAAGCTCCTCCAGCATGATCGTGACCTTCTGTCCGTTGGGCGTGGCCAGCGAATAGAGCTGCAGCGGATGCTTGCCGACAGGCAGCTCCTTCTCATGCGTCGGGCCAGCGACCGGCCGGTTGATCGAGGCGAAGGCGCCGCCATTGGGCTTGTTCCAGGTCCAGACTTTCGGCGGGGTGTAATGGTTCATCTTGAAAGGCCTTGTTCTTGCGGGGCGGATGCGAGTTCGTTGGGGCAAGATTTAGGTGCGGTTGTGCGCGCGTCAAAGAAAAAAGTTCAAATTTCGTTGAACTAATGACTGGGCCAGCCTCTTTCCCTTCTCCAACGAGGGGAGGGCAAGGCGCGCCCTTGCACCGCGTCCCTTTGGCCATACTTATAGAAAAAGACTCGCAATTCAGGATCGACCGATGACCATCGAGAAAGTCTCGCGCTCCGTCGTGGCCGTTCGCGCAACGGTTCCGGACGACGCCTTCACCGCCAATGCGCTGGGCACGCGCCGCGAGGGCAGCGGCGTGGTGATCCGCGACAACGGGCTGGTGCTCACCATCGGCTATCTCATCACCGAGGCCGAGGAGGTATGGCTCACCGATCAGAACGGCCGCGTGGTCGCCGCGCATGCGCTGGCCTACGACCAGGAGACCGGCTTCGGCCTGGTGCAGGCGCTGTCGCCGCTCAACCTGCCAGCGGTAAAGTTCGGCAACGCCAGGAAGGCCAATATCGGCGACGCCGTGACGCTTGCCGACGGCATAGGCCAGCAGGTCGACGCGCATATCGTCACCAAGCAGGAATTCGCCGGCTATTGGGAATATCTGATCGACGAGGCGATCTTCACCGCGCCGGCGCACCCGTCCTGGGGTGGTGCTGCGCTGTTCGACCGCGACGGCAAGCTGCTCGGCGTCGGGTCGCTGCGCCTGCAAATGAGCCGCGCCGGCGAGATCGCCGACATCAACATGATCGTGCCGATCGACCTTCTGACGCCGATCCTCGACGACCTTGTGAAGCGCGGGCAGGTGGCCAAGCCTCCGCGCCCATGGCTCGGCGCCTTCTCGGCAGAGTCGAACGGCATGGTTGTGGTGATGAGCGTCGCCGAAGGCGGTCCGGCGGCGAAGGCTGGCCTGCGCCAGGGCGACATCATCTCCGACGTGCGCGACGGCGAGGTCGACGGTCTCGCCGACTTCTACCGCAAGCTCTGGGAGAACCCGGCCGGGGCGGAAATCCCGTTGCGCGTGGTGCGCGACGGCCGCGAGACCTGGCTCAGGGTAAAATCCGCCGACCGCAACTCCTTCCTCAAGAAGCCGCAGCTGCAGTAACGCCGCATGCATCCAAGGCTGCTGAAGACCTTTCTTGCGGTCGCGCGCACGCGCAACGTCACGCGCGCGGCGGCGGAGGTCAATCTCGCGCAGTCGAGCGTCAGCGACCAGATTCAGGCGCTGGAGGCCGAGCTTGGCGCCGGCCTGTTCACGCGCTCGCGGCAGGGGCTTGAACTGACGCCGGCCGGCGAGGCGCTGAAACCCTATGCCGAACAATTGCTGGCACTCGCCGACGATGCGCGGGCCGCCATCGATGTCACCAAGGCCGAGACGGCCGGCACGTTGTCGATCGGCGCGCTGGAGACGATTGCTTCCGTCAAGCTTGCCGGGTGGCTTGCCGATTTTCGCGCCGTCCATTCCGGCATCGACATAAAGCTGAAGATCGGTGGCAGCGGCGGGCTGCTCCGCATGCTGGGGGAGGGCGAGATCGACGTCGCCTTCTGCTTCGAGCGATCGGACGCCGGCGAGCCGGACAAGCGCTTTGCCAGGCGCGTCGTCGCGGCCGAGCCGCTGGTGCTGATCGCGCCGCCCGGCGAGAACCGGATGGATGTCGATCTGGCCGAGCTTGCCGAAAAGCGCTTCGTCGCCACCGAAACCGGATGCGTCTACCGCGCCATGGTCGACATGGCTTTCGCCGAGGCGGGCCTTGGCGGGCCGAAGCTCGCGGCCGAGGTCGGCAGCATCGACGCTATCGCGGGCCTGGTGGCGGCCGGCGCGGGCTTTGGCCTGGTGCCGCGGCTCGCGGTTGCCGAGGCGCTCGATCGTGGAGCGGTGGCGGAGGTGGCCTGGCCGGATCCTGGCCGGTCGGCGGACCTCGTCATGATCTGGCGCCGCCGGCGCGTCCAGCCGCCGGCACTGAAATTGGTGCTTGCAACCGCAGGCGAGAGCTTCGTCAGACCAGCCGGTGCCCGCCCTCGACATGCAATGTCGTCCCTGTCGTGAAACCGTTGCCCATCAGGAAGCAAAGCGCGTCGGCAATATCTTCCGGCCGTCCGACGCGTCCCGCCGGCAGGCGCCTGGCCATGGCGGCAAGCGTCTCGTCCTTCGCATCGCCGGCGACGAACTGCCAGATCGGCGTGTCGACCCAGCCGGGCGACACCGCGTTCACGCGGATTGGCGCCAGCTCGATGGCCAAGGCCCGCACCAGCCCCTCGAGCGCCGCGTTGACGGCGGCGACGACCGCGCCGCGCGCCGCTGGCCGGTAGGCGGCGATGCCGGAGACGAAGGTGAGCGAGCCGTTGGCCGACAGCTTCGGCGCGCCGTGCTTGGCAAGCAGCAACGGTCCGTAGAACTTGCTCTCCACCACCCTTTGCGCCGCTGACAGCTCGATTTCGGGCAACAGCCGGTAGGCGCCCGCGATGTCGGCCGCGGTGCTAACGATATGGTCGAGCCGGCCGATGCGCTGAAACAGTGCCGCGACGTCGTCCTCGCGGCTGATGTCGACCACTGCGATTTCGAGTGAGCCCGAATAGCTGAGTTCTTCCTGCGCGGCGCTCAGCTTCGCTTCGCCGCGCCCGGCGATAATGACCGTCGCGCCTTCATCGAGGTATCGCCTGGCGAGAGCCAGCCCCATCCCGGAACTGCCGCCGACGATCAGAATTTTTGTCTTGCCCATGTCCATGCCTTTCCTTGCATGGACAGTGATATGGCGGGCGGACGCTCGAAGCGGAAACGGAAGAAACCGATAGTGTTATCGGAGAGTCCGATGGCAGATGGGTGGCCTCAATGATGCAGCCAATCTCCCCCCTTGTGGGGGAGATCCCCGGTAGGGCAGAGGGGGGCGCGAAGGATCGCGGCCTTTCAGTCTAGTCTCCATCGACTATAAGCAAAGGCGGCGGCGACGCCTCGATACGCCGGCGGGACAGCGCCCCCCTCTGGCCTGCCGGCCATCTCCCCCACAAGGGGGGAGATCGGCACCTTCGGCGCCGCGCAAGGAAGAACAACGATGCCCCCGATCAAGGTCGATCCGGACAAGGTTCGCGAATTCCCCGATGCCGCAAGCTTCTACGCTTGGCTGGCCGATAACCATGCCAGCGAAAACGAGGTCTGGATCAAGGTCCATAAGGTCGGCTCTGGCCTCACCTCGATCACGCCGAAGGAAGCGATCGACGTCGTGCTCTGCTTCGGCTGGATCGACGCCGTGCGCAAGTCGCTCGACGAGAAAAGCTTCCTGCAGCGCTATACGCCGCGCGGCAAAAAGAGCATCTGGAGCAAGATCAACATCGACAATGTCGCCCGCCTGATCGAGGAGGGCCGCATGACAAAGCATGGCATGCGCGAGGTCGAGGCGGCCAAGGCCGACGGCCGCTGGGATCGTGCCTATGGCGGCTCGAAGGAGATGGCCATCCCGCCCGACCTGCAGGCGGCGATCGACGCCGAGCCGAAGGCGAAGGCGATGCTGGAAAAGCTCTCCGCCCAGAACCGCTTCGCGCTCGCCTTCCGCACCCACAACATGAAGACCGAGGCCGGGCGCAGGAAGAAGATCGAGAGCTTCGTCGAGATGCTGAAGCGCGGCGATACGATCCATCCGCAGAAGAAGTAGGCCGAAGCAAAAACGCCGCCCCGAGAGGGGCGGCGTTTCCGGGAAGCGATGATCTCGAACCCTGTTGAAGCGGTTCGAGATCATCCGGTCATGAAGGCAGAGCAATTCCAGGAAAAGTGTTTAGCGGTTTTTCCGTCCGGAATTGCGTGGAATAAATCGTCGGGTTGACCTTACGCGGCGGGCTTCTTGACGTGCTTCTTGTGGGTACGCTTCTTCATGTGGTGCTTCTTGGCGTGATGCTTGGCATGCTTCGCCACCTGATGCTTCTTGGCATGATGACGATGATGCTTCTTGTGCTTCCTGTGATGCGTGACCTTGGCGCCCGCCGTGGCCGCAGCCGGAGCAGGGGTCGTCGTCGTGGTGGTCGCGGCGGCGGTCGTGGCGGCGGCGTTGGCCTCGGTGGTGCCGAGCGCCGGCACCGCGAAAGCGAGCGCGACGGCCAGGCCGAGAACGGAGAGAAGGGTCTTTTTCATAATCGGCATTCCTTGGTTTAAAGATCGATGTCTTTTGTCGCGCGCCGCAATCGTTCGGCTGCTCCGATGCCGCTTATGACAGCCGGTCTTTTCGCCAGTTTTTCCCGACTGTTGAATCTTGTTTCCGGATTGTGTCCGGCAGGGAGGGCCGCTGCTTGCTCCGGTGTTCCCGGCCGCCCAAGGGGAACTGGCGGGGATCCATTCCTGTGCCGCATCGTGCAACGAACGGATTCTTTTCCAGCTAATCAACTGGGCGCGGCAGTGGGAATGTCGCATTCTGGCTGCGAAGAGCTTGAGAGAGCAAGATGACCGGCACGACAGATCACTCCGGCAAGGTCGCCCTCGTCACCGGCGGCAACCGTCGCATCGCGTTGGAGACAGGACGCCAGCTAGGGTCAGGACCCATTAATTTGTTGAGTTGATATCTGTTGGGTGAT
>NZ_LPVS01000045.1:0-24731 GCF_014843905.1 Mesorhizobium silamurunense
CCCGCGAAAGGGAATCCCAAGCCGGACTCTTATGTCAGGCGAGAACCACTATGGGTCAGGCCCGAGGGCATGCTTTCGGCGTCCGAGGAAAAATGGCCGGCCCACGCCGGGCCCTCTCTTTCAGTCGCGATGCTCGGGCATGGCCTTCAGCCGGTCCTTCGTCCAGTTGGCGACGGTGTGGAGTCGCCGTCCTCGTCCCGCATAAAATCGAGCTGGCTGGTGGCAACGGCGACAGGCTTGGCGCCGATGCCGAGGCGAAGGGGCTCTCCCGAGCCGGGTGCTGATCATCGGGAGCCGGTTTCTTGTTCGGCTTGGGTTCGGTCTTGAGGAGCGCCATCTTGG
Source organism: Mesorhizobium silamurunense (assembly GCF_014843905.1). Taxonomy (NCBI): domain Bacteria; kingdom Pseudomonadati; phylum Pseudomonadota; class Alphaproteobacteria; order Hyphomicrobiales; family Phyllobacteriaceae; genus Mesorhizobium; species Mesorhizobium silamurunense. The sequence continues at coordinate 343 of NZ_LPVS01000045.1, forward strand.
CAATGAGATAGTCCGCCCGGTTTGTCCGATAGTCTTCCTTGTGGTCAGACGTTTTGTGGACAGACATTTTGATCAACGCGGATCGGCGTCCACTCGTTCCGGCACGGCACCGAAGGCCGCTGGCACGGCCTGGCCGTTCGGCTCAATGGAGCCCGCGCTAGCCCCGCCGCTTCGCCTTGAGGCTGCGCGCGGCCTGCTCGATCGCGGCGCGGTCGCTGCCCAGCCGGTCGATCAGTTCCTGCGCCTCGTCGCCCGATATGCCGGTGCGCACCGCCAGTTCCTCGACCGTCAGGATGTCGGCGCTGGCGATCTCGCCCGCAGTCTGCGGCAGCGCTGCCTCGCGGTCGATCTCCGCCTCGGCCTGCTGCCAGTGCCGGTCGTGATTGCCGAACAGCCGGCCCTCGCGCTCCCAGATCTCATAGGCACGCTGCCTGATCTTTGCCAACCGATCGTCGCCCATTGTCCGTTCCTCCATTTCAGCCTTTGTTGAAACGCAGGGAACGGCCGAACGATCCCAGTAATTCTCGCGATCGCATGAGCGTGAATGCCTCTTCGAGACCCGGCGTGACTCCAACGCGCTCGTGCCTCTATAGGATGGATGAAGCATCGCCCCTGCCCGGAGCCGCCCCGTGTCCCCTACCCTCCTCCCCGCCCTCCGCGCCGCCTGTCCCAACGCCACCATCTGGAACGCCGCCGAGCTCGCCTCTCGCGATCCCGGCTTCGACACCCGCAATTTCGGCGCCTCCGCCCTTGTGCGCCCGGCCGACACCGCGGGCGTCGCGGTGCTGGTGCGGTTCTGCGCGGAGCGTGGCATCGGGCTGGTCGCGCAGGGCGGGCGCACCGGGTTGGCGGGCGGGGCGGCGACGGTTGCGGGCCAGGTGATCTGCGACCTCGGCGCTCTCAACAAAATCGAGGAGATCGACCCGTTCGCGCGCGTGGCGATCGTCCAGGCGGGTGCGACGCTTGGGCTCCTGCAAGAAGCGGCGGCGGTGCATGGGCTCGACCCGGGCATCGACCTTGCCGCGCGCGGCAGCGCCACCATCGGCGGCATGGTTTCCACCAATGCCGGCGGCATCATGGCCTTTCGCAACGGCACGATGCGCCACCGCGTGCTCGGCCTGGAAGCCGTGCTGCCGGACGGGCGCATCTTTTCCGACCTCACCCGGGTGCTGAAGACCAGCGCCGGCTATGACCTGAAGCATCTGTTCATCGGCGCGGAGGGCACGCTCGGCATCGTCACCCGCGTGGCGCTGCGGCTCGATCCGGTCGCGGGCGCAAGCGCCACCGCAATAGTCGGCGTGCCGGATGCGGCGAGCGCGCAGCGCATCGTGCGGCATTTCCTCGGTCAGACCGGCACGCGGCTCACCGCCGCCGAGATTCTTTGGCAGCGCTTCGCCGCCGCCATGCAGCGGGCGTTGGGCTATGCGCCCGGCAGCCTGCCGCTCGAGGCGCCCTGCCTGCTGGTGCTGGGCTTGGGCGCCGACAGCGTGGAGGCGGCGCGGGCGACGCTCGAGGACGGGCTGGCGGCGATCTGGGAAGAGGCAGCAATCGTCGACGGGCTGGTCGCAACTTCTGAAGCGCAGGCGGCCGCGATGTGGCGGCTACGCGAGGAGACGGAGCAGATCGAGCGGCATGCACCATCTGCCGCCCTCTTTCGATGTATCGGTGCCGGGCGGCGCGCTGGACGCCTATGTGGCGCGCATCGAAGCGGGGCTGAAGCGGATCGACGCTTCCTACGCGCCCTATGTGTTCGGCCATCTCGCCGACGGCAATCTGCACATCTCGATCAACACCGACGGGCCGCTCTCGCATGAGCGGCACGAGGCGATCGAGGATGTGCTCTATGCCGGGCTCAACGAGGCCGGCGGCTCGTTCTCGGCCGAGCACGGGGTGGGGCTCGACGAGCGCGAGGCCTACGAGCGCCACGCCGTCCCGGTGAAGCGGGAGTTGGCGCGGATGATCAAGGCGATGATCGATCCGGCGAATGTGATGAATCCGGGGAAGATTGTTTCGGGGGAGTGAGGGCGTTGCGCTCGGAGAAGCCGCCAAGACAGAGGGGGGTGTGACGGAACGCGGCGCTGGCTTGCATTCCTCGAATCAATGAAATGGGGGAGAACCCTTCAGCGAAAGCCAAGACGGAGAGGAGGAACTGCCGTACGAAAGCCCCCTCTCCGCCTCGGCTTGGCTCGACCCCTCGCTCCAGCGGGCGGGGAACCGAAGCTTACTCAGGCCGCCAACTGCACTTCGCGGGCGGCGGCGATCATGACGCTGGCGAGCAGGCCGTAAGCGGCTTCCCAGGCCTCGCGAACCTCCTGCGTGAAGGCCGGGCCGAGGCCCGCGTCAAGTGTCTCGATCAGCGCCTGGCCGACGATCGGATAACGCCGTAACCGACATGGCGCCTGGCGAGATCCTGGACAGTGGGCAGGACCGTCTCGGCGCGGGAAAGCCCGTGCACGACGAAGCCCAGCGCCGCCATCAGCTTGGCGCCCTGATTGCTCATGTCGGTCGTGCGAAACAGCGCCTTGAGGCTGCCGTCGATGGCAAACAGCTTCTCATAGAACAAGGCCGCGGCGGCCGTCTTGATCGGAACCACCTCGCGAAAACTATTCTGCACAAGCTTGATCTGGTCGGGTGTCATCGGCGCGCTCCTCCGCGTTGCTAGCCTGCGAGCATCCGGCTCCCGCGTTTCGCAGGAATGCCGGTTGTGGCGCCGGTGTGTTTCAGGCGTGTCTCTGCGCGGTATCGGGTTGCGGGAGGGTTTCTCACGTCCAGCGCGAGAGCAACCACTGGGAGGCTGGCGGGACAGGGGGGAGATCGGATGTCGCATCGGCTCTCGCCAATCACCGGCGTTGCAGAAGAAGCGCCGCGGCCGAACTGCTAATCTCCCCCCTTGCGGGGGAGATGTCCGGCAGGACAGAGGGGGGCGTGACGGAGCGCGACGCTGCTTGAGCTTGGATTCCCGTCCTCACGGCATCGGCGGCGAGGAATCGCTCTCCGCCAACAACCGCTTCGCCGCGTCCACTGCAGCCGTGGGGGGCGAACCTCGGCGGCTGCGCACAACAAGCGCAAGCTCTCGAACGACGGCGCTGCCCCTCACCTGCCTGCCCGTCCTCCGCAGCAACTGCGGAGGGTGGACCGGCATCCTCCCCGTATAGAGACGGGGAGAGGAAGGCTCTCGCCGACGGTTTCGTTGATCGCAGACGTCCAGGGGCGCGCTGAAGTGGCGTCGGCGCTATTCGCACTGCCGGCGCGGGCCGCCATCGAAAGGCTGGTAGGTGTTGTCCTGCGGATCATAGGAGCGGTAGCGGCTGAAGCAGGAGTCGATATGGTCGCCCGAAAACTGCCGACCCAAAAGCTGATCCCTGGGGGCTTGCTCGTCGGGTGAAATCTCTTCTGGCGGGCCGCCATAGGTGGTGGCGTAGCCGTCCCGCGCGGGGGCGTAGCCTTCCATCTCGGCCTGGTCGTCGGTCACCTCGCCTTGATCGGCCTGGTCATTCTGACCTGCGTCGGTCGAAGCGGTAGTGTCGCCGCCCGGATCGAAATAAGGCGAGACGCAGGGACGCAGTTCGCCGCTGTAGGAGCGGTAGCTGTTTTCTTCCGGACGATAGCTGCGATAGCGGTTGGCGCACCACTCGAGATGGGCGGCGGGCAATCGGGCCTGCCGGTCCGGTGCTTGCTCGGAGGGCTGGGCGGCCGCATTGGCATCGGGCTGACTCATCTGTGAAGCATTGGGCTGGGCGACACCGGGCAAGGGCTGCAATTGCCGCGGCGCGGCGGGTTGCGGCGTTGCGAGAGCAGTGGTCTGCATGCTGGCATCTGCCTTGGCGCCGGCCTTGGCGGGCGCGCCGGCCGCCTGCTGTGCCGGGATGCGCTCGAGATCCTGCTTCGCCGGATCGACCGGCTGGGCGTCCTTGGTCCACAATTCGGAGACGCCGATCGCCGGCGTCGCCTGGCGCACCGGTTTGGCGGCCAGCAGCCAGGTGGCGAAGGCAAGTCCGCTGACGAACACGGCCAGGGTCAGCACGAAGCCGCCGACAATTCCCAACAAAGCCTTCACGCTGCGCTCCTTAAGCCCCGCTCATAGAATGCCAGGCACGGGACGGAAGTTCCCGTCCCCGTGAAAGTTCCTCGCCCCCATGAAATGGGGGGAGAGGAAAGGCGCTAGCCGACCACCTCGCGATAGTCCCTCACCTTCCCGTCCTGCCCACGAATCCGCCAAGTCTCACCGTCGCGGCCCTCGATATGGCTTGCCGCGAGCGGCACCTTGCCGCCGCCGTCGGGCAAATCGATGACATAGGTCGGGTTGCAGATGCCGGAGAGGCGCTGGCGGAGTTCGGCGACCAGCGCCTGGCCTTCGGCAATCGTGGTGCGGCGGTGCGCCATGCCGCGCGCCAGGTCGCCATGGTGCAGGTAATAGGGTTTTACGCCGAGGCGATACATCAGCTCGCGGCAGAGCTCTTCCAGCACCTCGACATGATCGTTGACGCCCTTCAAGAGAACGCTCTGGTTGAGCAGGACAAAACCCGCCTGCCGCATCGTCCGGCAGGCCGTTTCGGCGTCCGGCGTGATCTCGCGCGGATGATTGAAGTGGGTCACCACCGTCACCATCAGCCTTCCCTGCAGGGCGGCGACAAGGCCCGCCGTAATGCGCGACGGCAGCGCCACCGGCACGCGGGTGTGGATGCGCAAGAGCCGCATATGCGGGATGGCCTCGATGCGGGCGCGGATTTCGGCCAGCGCCTTGTCGGGCAGCGACAGCGGATCGCCGCCGGTCAGGATCACCTCGCGGATCTCGGGGTGCCCGGCGATGTAGGCCAACGCCGGCTCCAGGGCGTCCCGCGTATAGCCGCGGCCGATCGAAGTCAGCGACTCTTTGCGGAAGCAGAAACGGCAATAGACCGCGCATTGATAGGTGGGGAACAAAAGCACGCGGTCGGCATGGCGGTGCGTCAGCCTGGGCACCGGGCTGTAGGCATGGTCACCGATCGGGTCGCCTAGCTCGCCTTCGGCGGCGATCAGCTCGTCAGGCGACGGGATCACCTGGGCGCGGATCGGATCGTTCGGATCATCCCAGTCGATCAGGTCGAGATAGGGTTTCGGCACGCGCACCTTGTGACTGGCGGCGGCAGCTTGAGCGGCGGCGCGCTCGGCGGGCGAGAGCGGCAGCCGGTCGAGGTCGCGCACATGGCGCACGCCGGCGCGGACGTCGGCTTGCCAGGCGGTACCGGTCGCGATGGCCGGTTGTTTGAGGTTGGCGTCTGAGGTCATTGGAGTTCTCGGAAGCAATTTCGGCGGAGCTATCGACCGAACAAGTGGCGGGGTCAACCGCCGCGGTTGCCGCAGACAGGCAGACGCTGCGCCTCGCTCCCCTGCCCTCCGCCATTCGGATAGTTGTTTTAGCGAAATGCTATTAGTCTGCGCTATCCGGGGCTTCGGGGCGACACGAATGGATTTCAGCACAGGCCATGGCTACCTTCTCATCGGCGGGCTCGTCCTGGTCGGCGCAGGGCTGCTGATCCTGTCGCTGATCGTCAACCTTCGCGTGGCCCACAGCGTGCGCCACGACGTGCGTCATCGCGAAAAGCTGCTGGAATATTACCGCAACATCTTTTCGCAGTTGGGCGTGATCCTGATCGGCATCGGCGTCTCGCTGTTCATCTTCTTCTTCCAGCAGAACTATCAAGACCAGCGCAAACGCGAGACCGAGCTGCAGCAAGTGCTCGCCAAGCTCGCCGCGCGTATTGCCCGCGGCACCCCGGTCATTCAGTCGCTTGGGGAATTCGATGAACTGCTGGATGAGGGCGGACCTTATCTCAGCCCCGAGCTCGGCGGGAAGAACACCGCCGTCAGCATTCACGGGGCAGAGCTTGGCAAGCAGGCGGCCAAAATCCTTCTGGTCGAGCGCGACATCGATCTCGGAGACTTCGAGGTGCTGAACCTGTCGCGCGATTTCGAATCCTCCTTCGTCGTCAACGAGCTCGATCCCAGGCTGTGGTTCGACATCGTGCGCGACGAGAGCGAGATCAAATACGCCACCACCCAGCTCGCGCTCGACTACAAGGACCTGCGGGACGCGATCGGCGGCGATCCAGTGGAGGTTGCGGTCGCCAATCCCGACAGGGAGCGCAAGATCAAGCAGGAGGTGCTCGACATCTTCTACGATGCCGACCTGCTGCGCCAGCGCGCCAGGCGGCATCTTGGCCGCGCGTGCTGGCTGTTCAGCCACGGGCGCGGCTTCGTCAGCGTTGCGCCGGCCGATGCGATCGAAGCGGATGCCAGGTCGCACCAGGAATGGATCGACCGGTCAAAACCGGTGCTCGCGCAATCGAGGTCAGGCAGCGGCGACTGCTTCAAATTGCTTCAGCACGGCAAGGCATCCTGACCATCGGGCCGACTTAGTCCCCGGTGCGCAGCAGCGTGCCGAGATGATTCTCGTCCAGAAAATCAATGGTCATGGTCGACGCCTTGCCGTCGGGGCCGACGACAAAGCTCACGCCCGTTGGTCTGTCCGGCGTCTCGGCATCGGGGTAGGTCAGGAACAGATCGCCGTCGTAATGCGTCAGGGAATAGGACCGGGCGCCGGCCGGGCGTACCTTGAGGATAAGGCCGTCTCCCCCACCCGACACAGCCGCATCGGCGATGAAGTCGTTGGCGTAGCGGCCGGCATAGGCGCTGATCGGCGCGGCCGGTCGTACCGGTGACGGTGGCTTGGCGTAGGCGGCCTTGGCCGCCTCGACCGCCGGACCGAACAAGCTGACATAAATCCCGTCCCATGCCGCGATCCAGTCCTTCTTGACCGCGCCGTCGAAGACAAGGTCCGCAAAACTGTCGGAAAGTCCCTCCGGCACGCCGGTCGGAAAAGCGTTTGTGAGGATGACGATACCGAGCTTCTGCTCAGGGAAGATCGTCACCAGGGTGCGCGCGCCGACGCTGAAGGCGCCCGCATGGCCCCAGCTCAGGCCGTGCCGGCCGAATTCGACATTCCAGCCGAGGCCGTAGAAGGATTCGCCGCCGGAGACGGGGTTCTTGCCCCGCGTCATCAGCGGCACATGCGTCTGGTCGAGCGCATCGGGCGCAATCAGCGTCTTGCTGGCATAGACGCCATTGCCCAGGACGAGCCGCACCCATTGCGACAGATCGCGTGCGGTGGAGCTGACGCCGCCGGCGGGCGCCTGCGCATCGGGATCGCGCTTGATCTTCGGGGCCTAGGCGCCGTCGACCCTGACGTGGAGTTCGGCACGATTGGCGTGCTTGACGAAGTCCGCGTGACGCGAGCTGGTCGTGGCCATGCCGAGCGGGCGATAAAGCTTTTCATCGGCGACCTCCTCCCAGGATTTGCCCGTCGGTCTGGCGGCGGCGACGGCACCCTCGGTCAGTCCGAAATTGCTGTAGGAGTAGCCTGCGCGAAAGCTCGACGATGGCGGCACGAAGCGCAGGCGGTGCAGGATCTCGGCGCGGCGTAGCCGATGTCCTCGAGACCGTCTCCGGCGGTGCCCGGAATGCCGCTACGACGCGCGAACAGGTCGCGGACGGTAAGTTCGCTGGTCGGATATGGATCGGCGAGCCGGAAGGCCGGATCGAGGTCGGCGATCCGGGAATCCCAGGACACGATCCCGTCGCTGACCAGCGCCGCCACGACGGTTGCCGAGACCGGCTTGGAGAGAGACGCGATCTGGAACACGGTGTCGGCGTCGACGGCCTCCGGCTTGCCGGCCTCGCGATGCCCGAACCCCTTGAGGAAGATAACCTCGTCGCCATGCACGACCGCGATGGCGAGACCGGGCACCGCACCGTCCGCGACAATGCCTTGCGCCAGCGCTTGGAGCTTCGACAGGGCGGCAGTCATCCGCTCGGGCGTGATGGGGTCGGCCGGCGCCGCATGGGGCCAAAGCGCCAGGACGGCGATGAAGGCCCAAATCCTCAAATGACAGAGATTCCGATCAAGCCGCATGCTCGCGTCCCCTCCCTGCATTCACCTGGCCATGCTACAGGCCGGCGCCGGCGGGGCCAAGTCTTGTCCCGACTATCATCGCAATCGACCCGGCGATGCAGTTCCGAGAATCCTTGTCACCTCTCGAACTTCCGGATCGCCTCGGCGGTCACCGGCGTGAAGAAATTGACGAGGTTGCCGTCGGGGTCGCGGAACAGCAGTGAGCGATTGCCCCAGGGCATGGTGGTCGGCAACTGCACCAGTGAGCCCGCGATGCGATCGGCGAGCCTCCGGTACTCCGCATCGACATCGGCGACGCGGAATTCGATGATCGTGGTCCGGTTGGCAGCGGGCTGCGCGACATGATCGCCGCCGAAGAGCTGCAGCGTCCGCGTGCTGCCGATGGCAAGCGTGCCGGCCTCTGTAATCAGTTCGGCGAAATCCTCGGTGTAAAGCGTGAGCTTCGAGCCGGTGACCTCCTCGTAAAAGCCGACCAGCCGCCTGACGTCGGCGGTGATGATGCGGGTCGAGACGAAATTCATGAGTCTTCTCCGTCGGTTGTTCGCACCTTTTGAGGCGCCATGCCCGACTTGTGGACCAGCCCTGCTGCCACCACAGTGGCAACAGGAGACATGCCTTGCGCCGCGCCGACAGACTGTTCCAGATCATCCAGATCCTCCGGCGCTCGACCCGCCCGATCACCGCCAGCCGGATCGCCGAGGAGCTCGAGACCTCGCGCCGTTCTGTCTATCGCGACATCGCCGACCTTATCGGCCAGCGCGTGCCCATCCGCGGCGAGGCCGGCCTCGGCTATGTGCTCGACCGCAACTACGACATGCCGCCGCTGATGCTGACACCGGACGAGCTGGAAGCGGCGGTGCTCGGCGCGCAGTGGGTAGCCGACAAGGGCGATGCGGTGCTGGCGGGTGCGGCGCGCGACCTGATTGCCAAGATTGCCACCGTCGTGCCGGAGAGGCTGCGCCCCTTCGTCAGCCAGCCCAGCGTCGGGGCGCCTCTCAGCCGGGCGAGCCTGCCGGACGGGCTCGACATCGCGCGGGCACGCGCATCGATCCGCAAGGGCTACAAGATCCGCATCCGCTACCGCAACGAGCTGCGCGAGGAGAGCGAGCGCGTGATCTGGCCGACGATGATTGGGTACGCCGAGACAGTCCGGCTGCTTGCAGCCTGGTGCGAGTTGCGCCAGGACTTCCGCCATTTCCGCACTGACCGCATCATCGCCGCCACCTTCCTCGACGAACGTATCGGCTGTCGGCCGGGAGAGTTGCGCAGCCGCTGGAAGCGGCACATGGAGGCGCAAGGGTTGCCCCTGCCTTAATCGCTAGATCTCAGCATAGATCTCCAGCACATTGCCGTCAGGGTCGCGGAAGAACAGCGTGCAGTGGCCCCAGGGCTGGTCGGTCGGGTCCATCTCGATGGCGACACCCTGCGCGCGCAACTCATCCGCGCATTGGTCGACCTCGGCCGGCGCGACGCGAAAGGCGAGCTGCAGCGAGAGCGCGGCCGCCGGCGTCGGCGCATCGTCGAACATCATGCCGCGCTGGGTCAGGGCCAGCAGGCAAGAGCCGACCTGATAGGCGGTCCAGCCCTCGCCCAGGCTCGAATGGACGGGAAAGCCCATCACGTCCTCATAGAAGCGCCGCATCTGCTTCATGTCGCGCGCGAAGATGACGGTGTAGTCGATGTTCCTGATCTTTTTCAGCGCATTCATTCCTGTGTCCCTTGTCAGGTCGCCGCGCCGTGACGCGACGATGTTGTCCGATGCGCCGTTCCATTTATGCTGGTAGTCAGGTGGTACAAGATGAGTGGCGCTGCTGGTAGCGCCGCTACTCCTTTCGAGGTACGGACATGCTGGAACGGACGGCTGAGGCGGACAGGCGCAAGGAGCTCGGCCGTTTCCTGCGCGCCATGCGCGAGCGGGTGGAACCTTCGCGACACGGCATCAGCATCGGCACGCGACGGCGCGCCTCCGGTTTGCTGCGCGAGGAGGTAGCGCTGCTCGCCGGCATTAGCGCCACCTGGTACACATGGCTGGAACAGGGGCGCGAGGCCAACCCCTCCGCGCATGTGCTCAATGCGCTCGCCGATGTGCTGAAGCTCTTGCCGGTCGAGCGCGAGCACCTCTTCAAGCTCGCGAAGCCGGAATGGCTGCCCGAGGCTTCCCGGTCTGAAGGCCCCTCGCCCGACCCGCGGATAGCGGAGCTGCTTGCGGCGTTCTCGCCCAATCCGGCCTATGCGCTCAACCGCGCCTGGGATTTCGCGGCATGGAATGACGAGGCGGCAGCGCTGTTCGGCGGCTTCGATCCGGAGGATCCGGCGCAGCGCAACCTGCTCAAGCGGTTCTTCCTCGATCCGGCCTGGCGCACCCTGTTCGCCGACTGGGAGGTCGTGGCGCGATCTGCCATCGCGCAATTCCGCGCCGCGACGGTTGGCTTCGCGGCGGCGGCCGACATCCGGGCCGTGATCGACCCGCTCATGGCGCTCAGCCCGGAATTCGAGCGGCAATGGGACGAGATGCGGGTCGAGGAAGCACCGATCTGGTCGAAGGGGCTTAGGAGTGCTTCGGGCGAGATTGTAACCTATGATTATTTCGTGCTGACGCCGGCGGGTGTCGGCAAGGAGATGACGATCAGTCTTTATCGGAGGCGTGGCGAAAGCCCGCGAGCGCCCCCTCTCACCGTTCATGGGGAGAGGATGCCGGCAGGCAGGTGAGGGGCGGCGCCGAGTCTCGAAAATAGGCTGGCCGCCAATCATCAGCGCCTGCGCTGCCCCTCATTGCCCTGCCGGGCATTTCTCCCCGTTAACGGGGAGAACGACGCTCTTCCCCGACTTTCGCCGCAATCGACCCGCGCGCCGTTTTCGGGCAATCTCCTTGCCTAAGCAGCCCGCCATGGGGAGATGGCAGGCCACCCAGGGAGGATTGCCATGACCAGGACGCCAGCGGCGGTGCCGCGCTATGAGGATGCAGTGCGGCGCTTCCGCATCGAGGACGAGATCGCCAGGCTCCACGGCGATCCGGCGAGCGGCATCAACGCCTATTTCGAATGCTGCGGCCGCTATACCGGCGAGAACCGGCTGGCGCTGCGCGCGATCTCGGCCGGCGGCGAACTCAGCGAATATACTTTCGACGACCTGGCCGACAGGTCGGGCCGCCTCGGCAATCTGCTGAAGGACCTCGGCGTCCGCCCCGGCGATGTCGTGGCCGGCATGCTGCCGCGCATCCCGGAACTGGTCGCGCTCATCCTCGGCGCCTGGCGCGTCGGCGCGGTCTACCAGCCGCTGTTCACCGCCTTCGGCCCGAAGGCGATCGAGCATAGGCTGAGCTACAGCAAGGCGAAGCTGGTGGTGACCAATCCGGCAAACCGCGGCAAGCTCGACGAGGTGGAAAATCACCCGCGCATCGCGACTATCCTCGCCCCCGGCGACACCCTGCCCGAAGGCGACATCGATTTTCGCGCAGCAACCGCCGCCGCCTCCCCCGACTGCGAGCCCGTGATGCGCAAGGGCTCCGACCTCTTCATGATGATGTCGACCTCCGGCACGACCGGCCACCCCAAGGGCGTGCCGGTGCCGCTCAACGCCTTGCTCGCCTTCGGCACCTATATGCGCGATGCGATCGGACTGCGCGCCGACGACGTCTTCTGGAACATCGCCGACCCTGGCTGGGCCTACGGGCTCTACTATGCCATCACCGGGCCCTTGCAGCTCGGCATCGCCACCACCTTCTACGAAGGCGCCTTCAACGCCAAGAGCACCTACGACATCATCGAGCGGCTCGGTGTCACCAGCCTCGCCGGCTCGCCCACAGCCTATCGCCTGCTGATGGCGGAAGGGCCCGAAGCGGCGGCCCGCGTCAAAGGAAAACTGCGCGTGGTGAGCAGCGCCGGCGAGCCGCTCAACCCGGAAGTGATCCGCTGGTTCGACGCCCATCTCGCCGCGCCCATCCACGACCATTACGGCCAGACCGAGAACGGCATGATGATCAACAACCATCACGGCCTGGCGCACACCGTGCGCGCGGGCTCGGCCGGCTTCGCCATGCCCGGCTACCGCATGGTGGTGCTGGACGAGGCGGGCAACGAGCTCGGCCCCAACCAGCCGGGCGTGCTTGCGGTCGATATCGCGAACTCGCCGCTGCGCTGGTTCGACGGCTACCACCAGGCGGAGACGCCGGCGATCGCCGGCGGCTATTACCGCACCGGCGACACGGTGGAATATGAGCCGGACGGCTCGGTCTCCTTCATCGGCCGCGCCGACGACGTCATCACCTCGGCCGGCTACCGCATCGGCCCCTTCGACGTCGAAAGTGCGCTGATCGAGCATCCGGCGGTCAACGAGGCGGCGGTGGTCGGCGTGCCCGACCCTCAGCGCACCGAGATCGTCAAGGCCTTCGTGGTGCTGGCGCCGGCGTTCCTGGGCAGCGAGGCGCTTGCGGAGGAGCTCGCGCAGCATGTGAAGAAACGGCTCTCGGCGCATTCCTATCCGCGCGAGGTCGAGTTTGTCACCGAGCTGCCCAAGACGCCGAGCGGCAAGATCCAGCGGTTCCTGCTGAGGAAGGCCGAGGTGGAGAAGCGAAAGGTCGGATAAAGATTCGGGTTCTCGCTTGGTTTCCGCCACGCAAAAGCCGCCAAGTCGGGTGAAGGCTCGCAAGGGCTTTGATCGTTGAATTGGGGTTGTGCAAATGCGGCTGGTCTGGACGCTTCTGTTCGCGCTCGCGGGCGGCGTGGGTTTCGCGGCCTCGCCGGAGGACGACTACATCGCCACGCGCGACAAGGCGATTTCCGACATCGCGGCGCTGGAGAGCTCGAACGCTGAGGTGGAAACGCTCGATGCCGCGAACACCAAGGCGCTGGCCGATCTCGAAAAGCGTCTTTCCGCCGTTCTCGGTCCGCTTTCCGTTAAGGATTTTCCGGCAACCGGCACGATCAACCTCGAAAGCCTCAGCGCTACCGATATCGGCTTCGGCATGCTCGACGGGCTGCGCTACGCCAAGAGCGACGAAGGCCCGAGCATCGTGGCGACGACGCGCGGGCTCGTCGGGCGCTGGCTGCAGTCCAAGGCTGACGAGGACGATGAAAGCCTCAGGCTGCCAACGGGCATCGACGAGGCGCTGAAGCTCGATGCCTTCTACACCCAGGCCATCGGCGCCGACGCCGCTTTCGTGAAGACGCTCGACTTTTCGCTGAAGAAGCCTGACGGCGCCGATATCGCTGTCGCCCGGCTTGGCGGCTGGACGCAGGACGTCGGGCCGATCTACGACCAGCAGGTCGTCGTCGCGGTGGTCAAGGGCGACCGCATCCTGATCGCCGAGGCGCCCGCGTCACCGCCCGTGCCAAAGATCGCCGCCTGCGAGGCGCTTTGGACCGCGGCGGATGCAACTGCCCAGAAATTCCAGGAGACCTATCAGGGGTCGGACCTCAAGGACCAGCAGGCCTATGATTCCGCCAATGCCGCCTGGGAAAAAGGCGACGGCGACTATCGCGCCTGCATGGGTGAGCGATTGCCCAACGATGCGGCTTTCCCGGCGCTGCTTGCAGAGGTGCAGCAACTGGCCGACCATATGGCCGGCCAGTAACGCAGGCGCTTCCCCGATCTCAGCTTGCGTTGGCGCGCATGCGTCGGCTGTTGCGCCGTGGGGTCGGGCGCGCGGCCTCGGCGATGATCCCGTTGCTCACCGGCACAATGTCCTTGCGCGCCCTCGCATCCGTCACCCGGTGCAGCCGCTCGTAAGGCAGCAGCTCCTTGATGCGGGCATTGAGCGTCGCGATCTCGGCTCGCAGATCCTCGCATTCCTGCTTCTGGATATCGAGCTGGATCTGCTCGGACGCCTGCTGCAGCGAAAGCTGCGATAGGTTGGTGCTGACCACCGACAGGTTCTTCTTGTCGATTTCGCTCTCGTTCCTGAGAACGGCAAGCATTTCCTCAGCGATCTGCCGTTCTGTCTCGGCATCGTTCAACCGTGCCTTGAGCCTCATCTTCTCGGCCGCGGCTTCGGTCTTGTCGTTGGAGGCCTGCTCCAGCCGCGATTGCAGCTCCTGGATCTCGGAGCGCAAGCCGCGCAGCTCCGCCTGAATCCGCGCCAGCTCCGACGCACCATCGCTTTCGGCGATGCTGGCCGCCTCGGTTATCTCTGCAAGCTTGGCCTGCGTGATCTCGAGCGACTTCTGCAGCCGCGCCTCTTCCTTTTCGTGATTGCCGATCTGGGCCATCAGCTCGGCAATTCGCGCGGTTTCGTTGGCGTGGGTGGCCGCGAACTCCTCGAACTTGTGCCGGGCTTCCGCCTCGCGCTTTTGCGCCTGCTCAAGGTCGACCGAAAGGCCGACCTGCTTTTCACGCAGCAGCTTATTCTCGGCAGCACGTTTGTCGGCTTCAACGGTCTTGGCCGTCAGCGTCTTGACGATCTCGCCGAACTCCGCCTCGCGCCTGGCGCTCTCATTGCCCATCTCGACCAGCTCAAGCCGCACCGCCGCAAGCGCCTCGCGAAGCGACTCCCGGTCCTGGACAAGGCTTGCCTCGCGCTGTTGCCAGGCCTCGGCCGCGCCGTCGCGTTCGCGCTGCTTCCTGGCGGCGTCGAGCAGTTGCTCCGACAAGGCCTTGTGTTCGGCGCCCAGAGCGGCGTTCTCCAGCTCCAGCTCATTGGCGCGGAGCGCATCGCGATGCAGGACGTTCAGGATATCGCGTGTCATCTGATGCGCGGTGCCGATCTCTGCCAGCCTCGCCCCGATCTCCTCCAGATGGCCCTGTCCGTCGCGGAAAAGCCCGGCAACGGCTTCCAAGGCGGCCAACCGTGTCTGGGTGTGCGGCGTCAGCCGCGAGGCGGAAGCCTCGGGCTGGGCCTCCCCCGGCGGATCCTCGTCGCTTGCCGCCACATCGGCGGCCGCATCGTCGTCCACGGACGTCTGTTCGTCAGCCGAAAGACATTCCTCGAAAGCCTCCGCCAGATCCGACTGGAGCTCTTGAAATTCCTTGTCTACGTCTTCGGCACGCTTGATCAGGGATTTGAAATTCATGACGGCACACCTCTTACGCTCACTCCCGCCGTATTACTTAACGAATTACTAATTTATCCCTTTACGTCCCGCACGGGAAGCCTGACCAAAAGAAGGAAGAAATTAAGGTTATCATGGATTTCCAGACGCTTGCGCGAGGTTCCGCCAGCGGCATCTCCGCCAGGCGCGGCAAGTGCCTTTTTCGACCTCGCAAGCGCCCGAACGCTCACCCGCCATCGACCTCGCAACCCAACCTCTTGTTGCGTTCGCGTCTCGTCACGATATTGTCGTACCGAGGGCGGTCCCGGCCGGTCGCCGCCGGCACAATTAAATGGTCGAAGGATGAGATCCTGGACGCGTTTCGGCGCGACGGGCAAAAGAAGACGTGGGAAAGTTTAGATGACGGATATCAAGACGGAAACCAGGACATTCGAGGCGGATGTCTCGCGGCTGCTGCACATGATGGTGCATTCGGTCTATTCGGACCGGGACGTCTTCCTGCGCGAGTTGATCTCCAATGGCGCCGACGCCTGCGAAAAACTGCGTTTCGAGGCGATCACCCGCCCCGAATTGCTGGGCGAGGACGCAAAGCCGCGCATGACCATTTCAGCTGACCCCGACAACAAGCAGCTTGCCGTCGAGGATAACGGCATCGGCATGAGCCGCGACGAGATGGCCGAGGCGCTGGGCACGATCGCCCGCTCCGGCACGCGCGCCTTCATCGAACGGGTTGAGGCCGGCAAGGCGCCGGAAGACTCCGCACTCATCGGCCAGTTCGGCGTCGGCTTCTATTCCGCCTTCATGGTGGCCGATCATGTCGACGTCATCAGCCGCCAGGCAGGCAGCGAGGAAGCCTGGCGCTGGTCGTCGGACGGCAAGGGCACCTACGAGATCGCGCCGGTGCCGCTCACCGCAGCACCCAAGCGCGGCACGCGCGTCGTGCTGCATCTGATGGAGGATGCGACCTCCTACACCACGCCTTACCGGCTGGAGGGGCTGGCGAAATCGCAGTCGGGCCATGTGCCGGTGCCGATCGCGCTTGTCGAGAAGCCTGGCGCCGAGCCGCGCGACATCGCCGACGGCACGGCGCTGTGGGTGAGGCAAAAGAGCGAGATCGAGCCGGAGGAATACACCGACTACTACCGCAGCGTGGCCGGCCAGTATGACGAGCCGGCCGCCACGATCCATTTTCGCGCCGAGGGCCGGCAGGAATACAGCGTGCTCGCCTTCGTGCCGGGCTCGCGTCCCTTCGACCTCTTCGACCAGGACCGCAAGGGCCGCATGAAGCTTTATGTGCGGCGCGTTTTCATCACCGACGATGCCGATGTCCTGCCGCGCTACCTGCGCTTCGTGCGCGGCCTGGTCGATTCCGCCGACCTGCCGCTCAACGTCTCGCGCGAGATGATCCAGGAAAGCCCGCTGCTCGCCGCAATCCGCAAGGGCGTGACCAACCGCGTGCTCGGCGACCTCGCCAAAACAGCCGAGAACGACGCCGAAGGCTACGCCAAGATCTGGGAGAATTTCGGCGTCGTGCTCAAGGAAGGGCTCTACGAGGACTACGAGCGGCGCGAACAGCTGCTGAAGCTCGCCCGGTTCCGCTCGACCACTTCCGGCGAAACGCTGCGCAGCCTCGCCGATTATGTCGCCGCGATGAAGGAAGGGCAGAAGGCGATCTTCTTCATGGCCGGCGACGACCGCGCCCGGCTCGAAGCCTCGCCGCAGCTCGAAGGGTTCAGGGCGCGCGGCATCGAAGTGCTGCTCTTGACCGACCCGGTCGACAGTTTCTGGACGACGATGGCGCCGGAATTCGAGGGCAAGGCGTTCAAATCGGTGACGCAGGGTGCCGCCGATCTTTCGGAGATCCCGCTGCTCGACACTGGTTCGAAGCCCGAGGCCGAAATGTCCTCTGAAATCGCGACCTTCCTGGCGTTTGTGAAGACGGCGCTGGGAGACGAGGTCTCGGACGTCAAGGCCTCCGACCGGTTGACCGAAAGCGCGGTCTGCCTGGTCGCGCCGGAGCACGGCCCCGATCGCCAGTTCGAGCGGCTGCTCAACGCCGCCGGCCGCCTCGACAAGGCGGCGAAGCCGATCCTCGAGATCAACCCTCGGCACGAGCGCGTCGCGGCGCTGGCAAAGCTCGGCAAGGAGGAACGCGCCTTCAAGGAAGACGCCGCGCATCTGCTCTACGACGAGGCGCGCGTGCTCGACGGCGACAAGCCGGCCGACGCCAGAGCGTTCTCGGCGCGGCTTGCGCGGCTGATCGAGCGCGGGTTGGCGAAGGGGTGATTGGGGCTGGCGCTCACCCGCATAGAGCCTGCGTCTTCCCCTACCCTCTCAGCCCCGCCGCTTCGTGGCCGGTGCTGGCGATATATTCGGTGTAGCCGCCGCCATAGATGTGGATGCTGTCGGGGTCAGCTCCAACACGTGGGTTGGAGTGCGCGGCCAGCAAAGTGGCGGTCGTGCGAGACGAACAGCATCGTGGCTTGATACCGATTGGCATCACTACGGATGCGAAGCCGTGCACCGGCAAAGAGCCGGGCATTGCGTTCCGTCGCTTTTGCAAGGATTGGACATTTGCGAACGGCAGCTTCCCCCCTTCTCTGACATTCGCAGAAAGGGAGAATGACTTCGCCAAATGCGTACAACTCATCGAGCGAATCCGATGCTTGCGATCCCAACTCCTCCCACCAGGATCAGGCTTATGGCCCACACAATGTCGAGATTGAACCAGCTTTGTGAGATGACCTTCGGTCCGAGCCATCGATAGACGGCAATGGCGATAACGCCGCCGCTTGAAATCATGGCGGCCGTATGGACGACGGAGACGGCGGTGGCGGTGATCAGATTACCGGTCATGAGCGTGGCAGCCGCCTGGTGTCCAGCGTCGAGGTCGCCTGCCTGGCACAGGCCCAGATAAATCGGCACCAGCATCAGCCCGGCGCCATGCGCAGTGGCGGCAGCGAAGGACCACAAGGCCAGTTGTCCCGGCGGGATCCGGGCAAGAACACGCGGGTGGCGCCGGTTGATCAGGAGATAGATGCCGGCGGCAATCGCGATCAACCCCGCCGCGATGCGGACCTGTCGTTCCCAGACAAACAGCGTCAGCATCGCGCCGAAGGGCAGCAGGATACCAACCATGGCCGCAAAGTGTCCCATGGCCAAAAGCCCGAGCGCCCGGAACAATCCGCCGGCACGTCTGCTAAACAGTCCGGCCGAGACGGCCAACGGCCAGCCCATGCCGGGATTGATGCCGTGGTAAATGCCGCTGGCGATGACCGCCAGCCAGAGGCCGGCCGTCGTCAACTCGACCATCGCTTCATCGACCCGCGCAGCCGGTTACACCGACGGATAGCAGAATGAATCCGTCGAGCAATCGCCGCCTTCCAGACGAATCTGATGCGAGCGATACCCCTCGGGGAACTCGACATAAAAGTCTTTGTCTAAGGTGATCCCGCCGTTCTCGCCGACATCGGCCTTGACCATGGCTGCCGGGATACCATCGGGATAGAACTGGTCGTCCCAGGTCGAATAGAGCGAGTTGGTCCAGTAAACGCGTTTGCCGTCGCGGCTGATCTCGACCATCTGCGGTCCGCCCCTGTAGTCGCCGCCGGGATGCTTGGCCTTGCGCGCGATGCCGCCAATATGGACGGACCCCGCAAGCTTGGGGTGCATCGGATCGGCCACGTCATACTGGCGCATCTCGCCGGTGCCCCAGCAGGATGCGTAGAGGAAGCGGTCATCGAGCGACAGGTCTATGTCAGTTACTAGCGGCGGCACCGCCTCGAAGCCCTGCAGAAGCGGGGGCAGGTCATCCTTCGCGGCTGGCTCGGGCGGGATAGTGGCCGTCTTTTCGCAATGGAATTTGCCGTCCTCGCGCCACCATGTCCAGATCGATCCCTCGAGGTTTGTCGTGTCGACGACCACCCCAATGAAACCGTATTCCTTTACCGGGTCATGGGCGGGGCGGACTTCCAGTGCCATCTGGTGATTGGCTCCCAGATCTATGGTCTGCACGTTCCTGCGTTCGCGCAGATTCCAGAAATGCACCCGGTGTCCATATTTGTTCGACAGGAGATCTTCCGGGACGATGCCCTTCTCGAACTGGGGCGGAAGCGCCCACTCGCTCGACACCATGTAGTCGCGCGGCAGGTTCCACCAGAAATCATACTGCTTGTTCTGTGGCCCGCGATCGATCTCGTAGCGCCCGATGACGTCGAACGTCTGGCAATCCATGACAAAGATGCCGGGAGGTCCGTCGGTGCCGTCAGGGCCACCGCCGCCAAGGGTCGAGACATAAATGCCTTCCGGGCCGCAGTGAATCGTGTGAGGCCTGGAATAGCCGGTCTTGGCAAATACTTCTTCCGGCTCGATGATTTTGTGGATCTTGGCCTTGCTCGGGCCGCCCTTGGTGTCCACAACGTAGATGCGCGAAGATCTCATGCCGGGGATTATTAGAAAGCGGCGCTCGAGAAACGGATGGCCGTTCAGCGGCGACAGGGCCGAAGAGCAAGCGTTCCAGCCAAAGTGGTGAAACTCGTCGCCCTTGTTCGGCATTGTCACGCTGTGGACGATCTTGCCGCAGTCCTTCGACTCCGGGTTTACGTCAACTATTGCGAGTCCATCAGGCTGAGAGAAGTCCGCACTCAACATCAAAGTGTAGGCAAAGTTTTCGACTGGCGCCTGCATTGCGAGCTTGGCGGTCGCGTGGAAAGTCGGGTCCGGCCGTAAGGTCATTGTCGTCCTCCCTGGGCGGGTTAAGCAACCCGACCGACAATCAGGGGCACGACCTGTGATGTGCTTCGATGCCCGCCGAAAAGGTCGGGACGCTTTGTTTTTCGCACGCTATTTTCGTGCGGCTTCTGGAAGAATCTCACGGATTTCGGAGAACGGCAATCTCGACTTGTTCGTGACGAGCGCCACCAGACTGCATGGGTGAGCCGCGGCAATGTCAAGGTTGGCGGGGCAACGCACGGTCAAACTTCGCTCGAATGTCTGGATCTCGCGCAAAGCGGCCAAGGGCTGGTACCCGCCTTGGGCCGACACCCGCTCTCCCCTACCCCCTGAGCCCCGGCGCTTCCTGGCCGGTCCTCGCCACATATTCCGTATAGCCGCCGCCATAGGTGTGGACGCCGTCGGGTGTGAGCTCCAGCACGCGGTTCGACAGCGCCGCCAGGAAATGGCGGTCGTGCGAGACGAAGAGCATCGTGCCTTCATATTGCGCGAGCGCTTCGATCAGCATCTGCTTGGTCGCCATGTCGAGGTGGTTGGTCGGCTCGTCGAGCACCAGAAGGTTCGGCGGATCGAACAGCATCAGCGCCATCACCAGCCGCGCCTTCTCGCCGCCCGACAGCACGCGGCACTTCTTCTCGATCTCATCGCCGGAAAAGCCGAAGCAGCCAGCTAAAGCCCTGAGCGGCGCCTGGCCGGCCTGCGGAAACGAGTCCTCCAGCGTCTGGAAGACGGTGCGCTCGCCGTCGAGCAATTCCATGGCGTGCTGGGCAAAATAGCCCATCTTGACGCTCGGGCCGCGCGCGACAGTCCCCTCGTCCGGCTCGGAGGCGCCGGCGACCAGCTTCAGCAGCGTCGACTTGCCGGCGCCGTTGACGCCCATCACGCACCAGCGCTCACGGCGGCGGATCTGGAAGTCGAGGCCTGAATAGATCGAGCGGTTGCCGTAGGATTTGTGGATGTTCTTCAGCGTCGCCACGTCCTCGCCGCAGCGCGGCGCAGGCTGGAACTCGAAGGCGACCGTCTGGCGGCGCTTCGGCGGCTCGACGCGGTCGATCTTGTCGAGCTTCTTCACCCGGCTCTGCACCTGCGCCGCATGCGAAGCGCGCGCCTTGAAGCGCTCGATGAAGGCGATCTCCTTGGCCAGCATCGCCTGCTGGCGCTCGAACTGCGCCTGCAGCTGCTTGTCGGCCAGCGCCCGCTGCTCCTGGTAGAATTCGTAATTGCCGGAATAGGAAGCGAGCGCGCCGGCGTCGATCTCGATGACCTTGGAGATGATGCGGTTCATGAACTCGCGGTCGTGCGAGGTCATCAGCAGCGCGCCGTCGTAATCTTTCAGGAATTTCTCCAGCCAGATCAGGCTTTCGAGATCGAGATGGTTGCTCGGCTCGTCGAGCAGCATGACGTCGGGCCGCATCAACAGGATGCGGGCGAGCGCGACGCGCATCTTCCAACCGCCGGAGAGTTTTGAAACGTCGCCGTCCATCATCTCCTGGGAGAAGCCGAGGCCGTCCAGCACCTCCCGCGCCCGGCCATCGAGCGCATAGCCGTCGAGCTCCTCGAAGCGGTGCTGCAATTCGCCGTAGCGCTCGATGATTGCATCCATCTCGTCGGCGCGGTCGGGGTCGCCCATCGCGTGCTCGAGCTCGCGCATCTCGGCGGCCACCGCGCTGACCGGGCCCGCACCCTCCATGACTTCGGCGACGGCACTTAATCCCCCCATGTCGCCGACATCCTGGCTGAAATAGCCGATGGTGACGCCACGATCGACCGAGACCTGACCTTCGTCGGGCTGATCCTGACCGATGATCATACGAAACAGCGTCGTCTTGCCGGCGCCGTTCGGGCCGACAAGCCCGATCTTCTCGCCCTTCTGCAGCGCAGCCGAGGCTTCGATGAAGACGATCTGACGGCCGTTCTGCTTGCCGATATTTTCGAGACGGATCATGGGGCGGTCCGGGGAGCTGCGCTGAGGTGGAGGGATTTTGCCCGGGGCCATACGCGAATGAGGCTGCGGAGGGAAGAGGCCGAAGCGCCGCATCCGGCGCTCAAGCTATTCCTCCGAAAGGAGCACCCGAGCCGCGGTGAAATTGATTCGCGTCGCCGACCAATCGAGCGCTTACTGCTCGAGCCAACCAGTCGATGGGCTCTGGCAGGGAGGTCAACCATGGCCATGTACCTTACGCGCTTCAGTTACACGCCCGAGACATGGGCGCGCATGATCGAAAACCCCGAGGATCGCCGCAAGGCAGCCAGCTCATACATAGAATCGGTGGGTGGAAAGCTGCATGGGTTCTGGTACGCGTTCGGCGAACACGACGGCTGGAACCTGTGGGAGGCGCCGGACAATGTTTCGATGGCGTCCGTCGTGCTCGCCATCGGTGCCGGAGGGGCGCTCAGCACCTGCGAGACCACAGTCCTCCTCAGCGTCGAGGAGACGATGGACGCGCTCGGCAAGGCGAAATCGATCCGCTATCGCCGGCCGGGAACGTAGAGGCGAAAGAAGCCGCCTCTCCTCGGAGGGTGTCACCTCGCGTCGCGGAAGATGATACCGAGCGTATGTCGCCTGCCCGAGCGCAGGCGGCTGACGCCGTGGCGCAGGTTGACGCGATAATAACCTCGCGTGCCCTCCACCGGACGGTTGTGCACGGCGAAGATCACCGCGTCTCCGCGCCTCAGCGGCACCACCTCGGCGCGGCTCTGCATGCGCGGGCGCTGTTCGGTCAGCACGAACTCACCGCCGGTAAAATCCTCTCCCGGCTCCGACAGCAGGATCGCCACCTGCAGCGGAAAGGCGAGCGCGCCGTAGAGGTCCTGGTGCAGGCAATTGAAGTCGCCGGGACCGTATTGGAGAAGCAGCGGCGTCGGCTTGGTCTGGCCTTCGTCGCAGCAGCGCTTCAGGAAAGCGGCGTGGTCGGCCGGGTAGCGCAGCGAGGCGCCCATCTTCTCGTTCCAGTCGTTGGCGACGGTGGCCAGCCGCGGATAGAGCGCGGTGCGCAGGCCCTCGATCAGGTCCGGGAGCGGATACTTGAAATAGCGGTACTCGCCCTTGCCGAAACTGTGGCGTGCCATCACCACATGGCTGCGGAAATGCTCATCATGCGGGTAGAGCGCGGCGATGTCGGCGCACTCCTCGGACGAAAGCAAACCCAGCATGACGGCGCAGCCCTGGGCGTTGAGCTCGGAGACCAGCGCGCGCCAGTTTTGCGCTTCGACACGGGATTCGGCGGAACGGCCGGCGCGCTTGGTGTTCAGGGAGTGGATGGTCATCGGTTTGGCTCCATCGCTTACTTGTCCCGAAGATGGGGCGAGCAGCGGGAGCGGACCACCCGTTTCATGACAAGATGGCGACGATGAAGCTGCAATCTCCCCCGTGCGTGGGAGATGGCCGGCAGGCCAGAGGGGGGTGTGAAGGAACGCAACTCTCCGCAGCTTATCGTGTCCAAGCGGAGCAACTTCCGGAAGCGATCGCTATTTTTGAGGAGAGGCCGGCGGGACAGCACCCCCTCTGCCCTGCCGGGCATCTCCCCCGCAAGGGGGGAGATCGGCTCTCCGTCGCTAGTCGCCTACCTTCCGACGATACCCCTCCAGCTCCGGATCGAGGTCCACCTTCACCGCACCCGACGATACCCCTCCAGCTCCGGATCGAGGTCCACCTTCACCGCATTGGTGAAAACGCAGGTCGCCACCATGATGCCGGCGAAGGCGGTGAGGTTGACGAGCAGCGTCTCGTCATAGCGCGCCTTGAGCGCGGCCCAGGTCGCGTCGGGAACGGTGCTGGCGTCAGCAGCAACCGCCTTGCCGAATTCGATCAGAAGGGTTTCCTCCGCAGTGGGCTGGATCGCCTCTGGATCGAGGCCGGAATCGATCAGCGCGCGACGGAAGAAGGTGACGGGGATCTCGGCGCGCATCGTCTCGGCGATCGCCATCGAGAACAGCCATATGGCGCGGTCGTCGAGCGTGGGTCTGAGAAGATCGCGCAGCGTGAACCATTCGGCATAGATGCGGTGCGCGGCCGGCGAACGAAGCAGGATGCGCTTCATGTTGGTCATGCGACCACGCAGCTCGAGCTCCCGGTCGTGCTCGGCGCGGATTTCGGCGGAAGCGGTCGCGTAGTCGATCGGGGCAAGATGCGCCATGGGTGCCCTCACCCCAGCGTTGCGCGCAATTCGGGCGCGCCGCGCAGCGTGTTGGAGACGGTGCAGATCGTCTCGGCATCCTCGACGATGCGCTGCTTGGTGGCCGCGTCGAGATCGCCAGCGATTTCCAGCCGGATATTGAACGTCTCGACGCGCGAGGGCTCGTCCTTCGCCTTCCCGCCGCTGACATCCGCCCTCACCTCGCCAAGCCGGTCGGCGATGCCGAGGCGCGTTGCGGCGATGCGGGCGCTGAGCACCATGCAGGCTGCAAGCGAGGCGTAAAGCAGATCGAGCGGGTTGAAGCCCGCCGCGCTCACCGACGTCACCACATCGACGGCGCCGCCGGTCGGCGTCGTGACGACAGGCAGGCCGCCTTGCGGCAGGACCGCAAGCGCGCGGGTCGTGCGGGTTCTGATCTTTAGCTCGCTCATGGCATGTCCTTGGCCCGATGGTTGGCGGAACTCTCTCATAGCGGACTGCGATTCATCTCGGCAATCGCAGAGGTCCGGCACAGCCCGTCATTGCCCACCGCAGGCCCCCCTCATATGAGGCGAGTTGTGTCAACGGTAGCGGCGGCGAAATCAC